>JAPPAB010000133.1 GCA_026705765.1 Gemmatimonadota bacterium | reverse complement strand
AGCCACGACGGCTGGATCGACCAGCATTCCAATGGCGACCATTAAACCCATCATCGAGATCATGTTCAGCGTAATAGTCGATCCAAATACTTGCCGCATCAGATACATGATCATGAAAACGCACAATACCGAAATGGGAATGGCAGACCCGACAATGAGCGTGCTGCGGAAGTTTCGCAAAAACACAAAAATGATGCCAATAGCCAGCATGCCTCCCAACATGGCGGATTGCCCCAGGCTGGCGATGCCCTTTACCACTGCTTCTGATTGGTCTCGGCGCAAGTGCAATCGCAATTTGTCTCGCCCAATTTCATCTTGAAGGGCGTCTAACTCTGCCCGGACCAGGCGGCAGGTTTCTACCAGATTGGCCGTGGAGGTTTTGCGAATTTCCATAGAGACCACATCGCGCCCGTCCATGCGTTCAAAATATCGCTTTTCAGGATAGTCGTAACTCACCTGCGCCACGTCTTTTATTTCCAGACCATTGGGTAGCGTGAGATCGCGTATTTGATCCACTTCGTCAAATTCGCCCACTGCCCGAACAGCGAGGCGTTTGTCGCCTTCGGTGACGTAACCGCCAGAAATGTTGATATTGTTGGAGCGAATTGTTCTGTTGAGGGTGCGAATGTCCAGGCCATGGGCGTGCATGCGATTTTTATCGACATCGACTCTGAGTATTCTTTCGTCGGCGCCTTCCATTTCGACATTGCCCACCCCGGGGATGCGCTGCAGACGAGGTAAGATCGTGTTTTTATACACTGTGGCGAGTTCAGATTGATCATCGCCTAGCCAGATCATGTTGTAGTCCAGAATTTCCCAATCTGCCGAGTCCCATCTGCGCATCTCAATGCGTTCGAGGTCTTCGGGTAGTCTGCCGCGAACCTGATCTATGCGATCCCTTACCTGAATAGATTTGAGATCCATGTCGGTCCCGTAGTCAAATTCCATGAACACATAACCCCGACTGTCATAGGATCGCGCGCGAAGTGATTCAACGCCGGGAATCGTGCCGAGCATCTCTTCGATTGGCTTGGTGATTTTCTTTTGGATCTCTTCGGGCGATGACGAGGGATATGTATAGCTCACATACATTCTGGGATACTGCAAGTCGGGCGCGTATTCGAGCGGCAATCTGAAGAGGGAAATAAATCCCATGACTATGAGACTGAGTGCTACCATTACAGCAGTAATGGGTTTTTTGATCGCGTATTCCGAGAGTTTCATAAGCGGGCCTCAAAAGGGCAAAAATTGAAGGTTGAAGTAAGGTAATGAGACGCGAATCTCAGAGTGCGTCCATCAGCGGCTGAGACTGATTTTGCTAAGTAACCATTTACTTACTTACGGATAATATACAACATTTCGCTGCAAAAGCAACCGCAGTTTTTTAAAAATTTCACCGTTACAGAAAAGACTTGCGATTTTGTTTTAATAGATATTTCATGCTGAAGTCTAAACATAATCACGTAACTATATTTAGGAGGAGACTTTCATGGGCAATCGCGTCAATCGCGCAGTTGAGTTGCTTTCACAAGATCAACCTGTCTATTACATGGGCGCGCATACAGGGCATGTGCTTACGTTTGAACAGGGTCAGAATGATGCCAGTACCTGGGCGGATTATATCAATGTGGGTATGGAACACGGGGCTTTTAATCTGGGGGGCCTCGACGACTATATGCGCGGTCTGATTAGCGGGGGACCTACAAATAGTGGACACAGGACGCCCGCTGTTATTGTCGAAGCTCCGGTGGAGGGCGCGTCGGAAAATATTGTGCGCTACAATGCCTGGCAATTTCGGCAGATTCTCGCGCGCGGTGTACACGGCATTTTGCTCTGTCAGGCGGAATCGCCCGATGCGATACGCGCTTTTGTCGAGTCGTGTCGCTATCCCATTAACAAAATCGGCGTTGGACACGGCCTCAGTACAGGTACGCGAGGCGTGGGATCCGAATCGTCGGCATCAGCGATATGGGGTGTTAACCGCGATGAGTACATCCAGAAGGCCGATCCCTATCCGCTGAATCCCGATGGCGAGTTGCTGTTGGGTATCAAGATTGAAAATGTGCGCGGCGCATCCAACATCGAACAGATTCTCAAGGTACCCGGCATTGGATTTGCCGAAATGGGCCCAGGCGATTTGAGTATGTCGATGGGATATTTACACCGTCCAACGCCTTTTTCTCCCGAAATGCAAGAGGTGAGGGATCGCGTGAAGGCAGCATGTGCAGAAAACGGCGTTGCTTTTCTCGAGGGGGGTAGTCCCGAGACGGTTGCGGCAAAAATAGACGAGGGGGTGCGCGTGGTTTCCGGGGGCAGGGAGGAGATCGCGCGTATTGGACGCGAATATTCAGGCCGTCGCATGCCGGTTTAATAAAAAAACAGGGCTGTGCGATGTTTGCACAGCCCTGGAGGTCCGATTTAATACGTGCTTAAAATGGATTGCCCTGGCGGGCCAACTCAAATTTTCGCCAGCCGACTTGTTTGCCATTTTCGAATACTTTTTGTATGGCGTAAAAGGAGGACGGATCGCATTCTCGCCAGACGCCTGTTTTCTTTCCCTCCAGATATCTGCCTTCTTCTTTTTTTACACCATTTCTAAAATAAGATATCCAGTGCCCGTCTTTTACACCACTTGTCCAGTTGCCTTCTGTTTTTTTCTGTCCGTTGCTGTAAAATGTGATCTCAAGTCCGTCTTGCATGACGCCATTTTTGTATGTGCCCTGCCCGCGCACGTTGCCCACGGCATCGTAATATGTCCAAACGCCAGTGCGGGCACCGCTGTCGTATTGCCCTTCTGCCAGTACGCGGCCGTATTGTTTTATTTGTGTCTGTCCTTCAAATAGTGAGGGCATCTGACACCCTGCTGTGAGGATTCCTGCGAGAAGAATTACAACTTTGAACATTTTTTTCTCCTGTGTTGTCCTTTGATGGGTATTTTGCTACAATAGAACTAATATACAAAACTGCTTCCATAAGGCAAAGATGAAATGACAAATGATTTGATTGACTGATTGCCCGATAGTTGGTAACTTCACTTTTTGCGGTATCAAGACGCCTATGACCAGATAGGGGATATACCTGCCGCGTGTGCCCAACGGTTAACTGAGAAAGGATGATATATGGCCGATATAGTGTTGCCCGATAGCGCGACTGATATTCAAATTCCCGATTATTCGCACCTGCCCTATAAAGTCGCCGATATGTCTCAGGCAGATTTTGGACGGAAAGAGATCGCAATTGCCGAGCGCGAAATGCCCGGTTTAATGGCTGTGCGCGAAAAATATGCAGATCAGAAACCTCTGAAAGGTGCCCGCATAATGGGGTCTTTGCACATGACGATTCAGACGGCTGTTTTGATCGAGTCGCTCAAAGTGCTGGGAGCCGATGTGCGCTGGGCGTCGTGTAATATTTTTTCTACGCAGGATCACGCCGCTGCCGCTATTGCAGAAACGGGTACGCCGGTTTATGCGTGGAAGGGCGAGTCTCTGGAAGAATATTGGGAATGTACTTTGCAGGCACTCAATTTTGTGGCGGGAGGCCCGACACTTATTGTCGATGATGGCGGGGATGCGACGCTGCTGGTTCACCGGGGATATCAGGCTGAAGACGATCCCTCGATTCTCGATGAGCCGACTGATAATCGCGAATTGGAGATTGTCAATGCCGTGCTGAAGCGGCAACTGGAGCGCAATCCGCGTTTTTGGCACAATATGGCCACCGATATTCAGGGCGTGTCAGAGGAGACTACGACGGGGGTTCACCGTCTGTATCAGATGCGGGATGAAGGCGTGCTTCTCTTTCCCGCGATCAATGTCAATGATTCGGTGACCAAATCGAAATTCGATAATCTCTATGGCTGCCGCGAGTCGCTCGCCGATGGTATCAAGCGCGCAACGGATGTTATGGTCGCCGGGAAGGTTGTTTGTGTGTGCGGCTACGGCGATGTGGGCAAGGGATGTGCCCAGTCTATGCGGGGATTTGGCGCGCGCGTGTTGGTGACGGAAATCGATCCGATATGTGCTTTGCAGGCGGCGATGGAGGGATTTGAAGTGACGACTGTGGAAGATGCCCTTTCCGAAGCCAATATTTTTGTTACGACGACGGGCAATACGGATATTATCCGCATTGAGCACATGGAAAATATGCTCGATCAATCCATTGTGTGCAATATCGGGCATTTTGACAATGAGATTCAGGTCGATAAGCTGGGCGATTATCCGGGTATTGTGCACGAGAATATCAAGCCGCAGGTCGATAAATACACGTTTCCAGATGGGCGTGCGATCTTTTTGCTCGCAGAAGGCCGTCTGGTCAATCTCGGCTGTGCGACCGGGCATCCTTCTTTTGTGATGTCCAATTCGTTTACCAATCAGGTGCTGGCGCAAATGGATCTGTGGGCACAGCAGCGCGAAGTCGGCGTTTATACCCTGCCCAAACATCTCGACGAGGAGGTCGCGCGGCTTCACCTCGAAAAACTCGGTGTCAAGTTGACCGAACTCACGCAGAAGCAGGCCGATTATATTGGCGTGTCCGTCGAAGGTCCGTACAAACCCGGTCATTATCGGTATTAATGATAGGGGATTTGTTACTTTTTCATGCGATTTTTAGACTATTTTACCGGCAATCAACCGGTCATTTCGTTTGAGATTTATCCGCCGCAGACTCAGGGTGGTATGCGCGCGCTCAAGGCGCGGGTTGTGCCCAATTTGCTCAAGTTGAATCCCAGTTATATGACGGTTACGTATGGCGCAGGTGGCTCTACTCGCGCCAAAACGCTGGAGATTGCCTCGCTTATCCAGAACGAATTTGGTCTGACTGCGGCGTGTCATCTCACATGTGTGGGGTCGTCCCGAATGGATATCGATGATATTTTGAAGGCGATCCGCGCAGAGGGTATTCGCAATATTGTCGCACTTCGCGGCGATCCACCCCGTGGAGAAGATAATTTTGTGCCTGCAAAAGATGGATTTGCCCACGGCAATGAGCTTGTGGCGCATATTCGCAGCACTGAACCGAAAGACGATGGGTTTGGGTTGGCTGTTGCGGGGTATCCCGAGAAACACCTCGAAGCGCCCGATTTTGATACGGATATTGCAAATTTGAAGCGGAAAGTTGAGTCAGGTGGGGATATTGTTATTACGCAGCTTTTTTATAATAACGATTATTTTTTTCGCTTTGTCGATCGCGTGCGTGCTGCCAATATCACAGCACCTGTTGTTCCGGGGTTGATGCCGATTCTCGCGGCGGGACAGATACAGCGCATCGCGTCTTTGTGTGGGGCTGAGATTCCGGGGGATTTGCAGGATCAACTCAAGGGGGCTGTGGATGATGAAGACAAGGCGATGAAAATTGGGGTAGATCAGTGCATCGAGCAGGCAACCGAATTGCTCGAACAGGGCGTGCCGGGTATTCACTTTTACGTGCTCAACAAGTCCATCCATATGCGCCGGATTATCAGTGCGCTTCCTCTCTAAGCGGAAATTTCTCAGTGATCAGCATGATTGGCTTTTTATTGGCGAATACCCTGTAGGTGCGGCTGAGAAGAGGTTTTCCTTCGAGGTGCGCGATGGTCTCCGGCAAATCCCGTGCGGTTTCACAGCAGCACCACAACAATTCACGGCGGGTTTCCAGTCCGCTGTTTTGCAGTATTCCTCCCAATCCCGCAGGATCTGATTCCAGTCCGTCCAAAATGCCTTTTGGCAGGTTTTGTGATACAATGAGAGATGTAGCATACGCCTGAATTTTCGGCGTTTCGTTGTCTGTTGAGGGCGTTTGTAGTACTGCTTGTCGCGCGATGACTGGTGTCCCTGATGGCAGCTCGAGCCAGATATGCTCGGTGCATAATGTCTGTTTCGTCTGGTGGAGGAGTGCGACTTCCACCGGTGCGAGTGTATAGGCTTCGATGAGTCTTGTGACGGTGCCGTCGGTGACGATTAATGCCCGCTGGAATGGCGTTAATCGCGCGATGTTGATTTCTCTCGACATCGCTGGCCTTTCTGCCTGTGCGATAAATATATTTTTTACGTGCGTGTCAACAAAAGTTGTCGAATTGAAAATTGAATCTGTCTTCATCGAGCTATTGTCCTTTCATATATACAGTCGTTGCGCAACGCACTTTAGACACATAAGGACAAAAAAAGTTCTGAAACATTGCATGTGTGATTCTAATCCGTTATTTTGATGGAAAGGGCAGCATGCGTATTATTACCTGGAATGTAAACGGATTGCGGGCGGCGCTTCGCAAGGGGTTTATGGATCATATTAAAACGCTAAACCCCGATGTGATCCTTTTGCAAGAAATTCGGGTCTTGCCCGAGCAACTGTCTGCGAGCGAGCGCAATCCCGATGGGTGGCATGTTATCTGGCATCCAGCCGAGCGCAAGGGCTATGCGGGCACAGCGGTATGGTCTCGCACGCCGTTAAGTGAGGTAGAACGCGGTGTGGGCGGGGCCGATTCCGAAGGCCGGATTTTGCGGGTGAGTACTCTGGGGATTCAATTCGTCAGTGTGTACCTGCCTTCGGGATCATCGGGCGATGAGCGCCAGGCGATCAAGGAGTGCTGGATGGATCGCTTTCGCCCCTGGGCCGATGGTCTGGTAAAAAAACGGGGTCCCACGATTATGGGGGGTGATTTTAATATCGCGCATACCGAACGCGATATTTTTTATGCTAAAAGCAACGAGAAGAATTCGGGTTTTTTGCCGCATGAACGCGCGTGGATGGGCGATCTCATCGCTTCTGGCTGGCGCGATTTTACACGGGAACACTACGGCGATATTCAGGGGCCGTATTCGTGGTGGTCCAATCGGGGGAGGGCCAGAGAGTTGGACCGCGGTTGGCGCATCGATTATTTGTTGGGCAATGCAGCAGTTGCAAAGCGCGTTGAATCTGCCCATGTTGACCGCGAAGGCGGCATGACCATATCTGATCACGCACCGGTTGTTGTGGATTTGAAATAGCTAATAATATACACAGGAGATTTCCATGCACACTCTTGAAACACATCCTTTTGCAGCATTATTCGGCGTTGATGAAAGCGTGGCTGCGCAGGCATTGTCAGAAGCGATGTCCCGAGGTGCCGAATTTGCCGATCTGTATTTTCAGCATGTGCGTACGACCTCTCTCAGTTTGGAAGATGGTATTATTTCCAGTGCCAATACAGGCGTTGATCAGGGCGTGGGGATTCGCGCGGTGATTGGGGATCAGGTTGGCTATGCTTTTTCCGAGAGTTTAGAGGCAGATGCGATTTATGCGGCTGCTCGGACGGCTGCTGCAATAGCAGAGGGCACAAAAAGTGTGCCACCGCAACACTTGCAGGGCAGAGAAGTTGACAATTACTACGCGATTGAGCGCGACTGGGATGAGGTCAATATTACGGAACGCCTGCCACTGGTGCAGAATGCGGAAACTATGACTCGCGCAATGGATCCCGCAATAGAAAAGGTGTCTGTGGGGTGGATGGACAGGGATGAATGCGTGCTTATTGTGACCAGTGATGGTGTTTTCAGTACGGATCGGCGGCCTATGGCGACGCTGTATTGTTCGGTGACGGCTAACAGGAATGGCGTGCGGCAGAGCAATGGGGCTTCGGTTTCCCGGCGCGAGGGGATTGACTATTTTACCGAAGAGAATATCAGAGCGGTCTGCCAAAGGGCGGTCGATCGCACGATGATTCTCTTTGAGGCGCAGCGCCCACCTGCCGGCGAGATGCCGGTGGTACTTGCAGCAGGTGCTTCGGGTATTTTGCTCCACGAGGCGATTGGTCACGGCCTGGAAGCGGATTTCAACCGCAAGGGTACTTCTATTTACGCGACGATGATGAACGAGAAAGTCGCCCCGGATTTTGTGACGATTGTCGATGATGGCTTGCAGGAAAATGATCGGGGAGCGCTCAATGTAGATGACGAGGGTCAGGCTACTGCGTGTACGACGCTTATTGAAAACGGTGTCTTAAAAAGCTATTTGCACGATCGCATTTCGGCAAAACACTACGGGGTCGCACCCACGGGGTCGGGCCGCCGCGAGAGTTTTCGGCATGTTCCTATGCCGCGTATGCGATCTACGTATATGCTCGACGGTCCCCACACCCGCGATGAGATTGTTGGCGCTGTTGATTACGGCATTATTGCTGATACGTTTACCAATGGACAGGTGCAAATTGGCGCAGGTGATTTTACTTTTTATATCAAGAATGGATGGCTTATCGAAGGCGGCAAAATTACTGCGCCGATCAAGGATGTCAATATTATTGGCAATGGTCCCGAGGCGTTAAAAAATGTGGTTATGGCAGCAGGTGATGCCGTGTTGGACGATGGTAGCTGGACGTGTGGAAAAAATGGACAGGGTGTGCCCGTTTCCATGGGCGTTCCGACGATGCTGGTGGAAGAGAGTATGACTGTGGGGGGGGTGAACTAAATGGAACGCGAACTTCTCCAACAGGCAGAATTGGCGGTTGATCAGGCGCGAAGAGCAGGTGCGAATGATGCGATAGCGCGGGTGCGAGATGAAAATAGCACGGAGTACACGTATCGCGATGGGAATATTGAGCAGGTGCAACAGAGTGCCACTCGCGGTTTGAGCATTCAATTATATGTCAATGGGCGGTATTCGACACACCAGACTTCGGATTTGCGCGCGGCGTCTGTTGCCCGGTTTATCGAAGATGCAGTTGCGCTGACGCGACATCTGGCAGAAGATCAGCATCGCGTTATTCCCGATGCTGAGTTGTATGAAGATCGCCCGGATAATAATCTTCAATCCGACGATGCTGTGGTGCGCGATTTGCCCCGCGAGGCGTGTATTGATTGGCTAAAAAAGATGGATGCTATCACCCATACAGATGGCCGTGTGGTGAGTGCTACCGCGAATGTTTATTATGGCTGGAATACGTCGGTTCGGGTGAGTTCAAATGGATTTTTGGGGATACAGAGCGGGACTTCGATAGGCTATGGCGCAAGTGTGACGCTCAAAGAGGGCGCGCATGGGCGTCCCGAAGATCATCGCTATGTGCGGGCGCATCATTTGTCGGATTTGCCCGATCCGGAGGCGGTTGCGCGCGAGGGTCTCGACCGCGCGATTTCCCGATTGGGCAGTGAAAAAGCACCCAGTGGGCGGGCGACTATGGTGGTTGATCCCGAAGCTGGCGGGCGTTTGATTGGCGCGATATGGGGGGCGTTGCAGGCGCGCAGCATTCAGCAGAATCGGTCTTTTCTCGCTGATAAAAAAGACGCGCAAATTGCCAGTTCGCTCCTGTCGGTGACAGATGATCCTCTGATGGTGCGCGGTCTCGCATCTCGGCATTACGATGGCGAGGGGATTTCGGCAAAGCGCAGGTGCGTCGTCAATCAGGGCGTCTTGCAAATGTATTATGTCGATACGTATTACGGGCGCAAACTCGGTTGGGCGCCTACGACCGGAGCGTCGTCCAATCTCGTTTTTGCGCCGGGTGATAAGGGTCTCAATGGTCTGATTGCAGAGGTTGAGGATGGTTTTCACGTCACGTCCTGGCTCGGCGGCAATGCCGATACGACGACTGGGGATTTTTCTTATGGTTTTCGCGGCTTTCGCATTGCCAACGGGCAGAAAATGGGTGCGGTATCGGAAATGAATATCGCTGGCAATTTTCTCGATTTGTTGCAAAATCTCGTCGCCGTGGGCAATGATCCCAATATCTTTTCCAGCGTGCAAACGCCTACTCTAATTTTTGACAATGTGGCTTTTAGCGGGAAGTAGAATGAGTGGCATTAGAGAGGGTAAATAATGTCTGCCGCGCCAAAAACGCCGCGCCATATTGCATTGGATATACTCTGCCGCGTTGAACGGGGCGCATATCTCGACCGTTTGCTCGACGCGCAGCGCGAGCATATCCGCGATCCCGACGGCGATTTGCTTCAACATCTGGTTCGGGGTACGCTGACCTTTCAGGCGCGGATTGATCATATTTTGACGCCCTATCTCAAAAAACCCCTGTCCAGACAGCACGCCAAACTCCGCAATCTCCTGCGCCTCGGTGTTTATCAACTCCAGTATCTCGACCGCGTGCCATCTTATGCGGTTGTTTCTGAATCCGTTATTCTCGCCCGTCACGTTCTCGGGGATCCCATTGCGAAATTGGTCAATGCCGTGTTGCGCGGGGTGGCCGAGAATCGCAAGCCTGTTGTTTTTCCCGATTTTGATCGTGATCCCGTCGAATATCTCGCCATTATGACATCACATCCCCAATGGCTCGTCGCGCAATGGATCAAACGCTACGGCGTGGATGAAACACGCGTTCTGTGTGAATTTAATAATGCTCAACCTGCCCTGACCATTCGCCCCAATGCGTTGCGAACGACGTCCGATGCCCTGCGCGAGCAACTCGCTCTTGAAGGGATTGGCACTGAATTGGCAGCATCCGGGCTCCTCGCTGTATCTCAGGTGGGTCACCTTTTTCAGAGCAAGGCTTATTTCGATGGTCTCTTTAGTGTTCAAGGCACGGGGGCTGCGATGGTTGTTCCCCTGCTTGATCCCCAACCCGGCGAGGCTATTCTGGATCTGTGTAGTGCGCCCGGTGGCAAAGCTATTGCTATGGCCGAGCGTATGAAAGATCGGGGTTTTATTCTCGCTATAGATCTCTATCCGCGCCGTCTCGAAATGCTAAAAAAAAACACGCACCGGCTCGGGGTTACATGTATTTGCCCACTCGCTGTCGATGCGCGTTATCTGGCTGTGAATCGCTTGTTTGATCGGGTTCTGGTCGATGTGCCCTGTTCCTCGCTGGGTATTCTGAATCACCATCCCGACCTGCGCTGGCGAAAATTCGATATTCACGGTCTTACACGTTTGCAGCGTACGCTTCTCGATAGCGCTGCCGATTACGTGCGCCCGGGCGGCGTTCTGGTTTACAGCACTTGTACGCTTGAACCGGAGGAAAATGAGCGCGTTGTCGAGGGCTTTTTAAGCGATCATCCGGGCTTTCAAATCACCCATCCCTATTTGCAATTGCTGCCCCATCAAACGGGTAATGACGGTGTTTTTGCCGTGCGGTTGAAGCGGACAACTTCTCAGGCCAACTCGTAGTGTCTTGGGTCTGGTAGCGGCACTGGTCGGGCATCTTCGGTGTTGATGCTCCAGTCGGCGAGTCGCAGCCGCATAGCGGCGAGGGCATCGCGATGTTGCTCTTCGTCGATTACATTGACCAGTTCGCCGGGATCGGCGACGAGGTCGTAGAGTTCGTCGCGGTCTCCCATGGGGTCGTGGACGTACTTCCACTCGCGGGTGCGGACCATTTTGCACCGACCGGCTGCCTCGCGCCACTGCAAGGTGTCGAGCAGGGTCTTGCGGCCCCAGGGTTGGGGTAGCTTTTCCAGGTCGGACATGGTGAAGAGCGGTCCCCCACTTCCGTATTCGGAAAAAGTCGCGTCCCGGGGCGCGGCTGCGGTCACAGTGGGCAGTGGTATTCCGTGCATGGCATGCGGCTGCGCCAGCCCTTGCAATTGTAACAACGTCGGCACCACGTCGATCAGATTGGCCATGCTTTGATCTCGCACGCCGGCGGTGACCTGTCCGGGCCAGGAGACGATCAGCGGTACCCGCGTCAGGCTGTCGTAGAAGACCCCGCCCTTGCACTGCATGGCGTGTTCTCCCATAAAGTCGCCGTGGTCCGAACAAAAGACGACAATTGTCTGCTCTCGCAGCCCCAGTGCCTCGAGTTTGTCGAGTATTTGGCCGAGTGCGTCGTCGATAAAGCGCACCATGCCAAAATACGAGGCCATAACGCCGTAAACGTCTTCAATTGGATCGCGGTGCATCCCCAGCATCTGGTAGAGCACGCGGTTGCGCTCGGGCGCTCGCTCTTCGTCAAATTCCCCATCGCGCCAGGGGGAGAGGTCAATATTTTCGGGCGGAAACAGGGCTGCGTACTCGGCCGGACACAGCCAGGGCTCGTGTGGATCGGGAAAGGAGACCCACAGGGCAAAGGGCTGGTCTTGGTGCTTTTCGATAAAGC
>JAPPAB010000132.1 GCA_026705765.1 Gemmatimonadota bacterium | reverse complement strand
TTGAGAAGGACTGCTTTAAGATGATGGCGAGAGATGTACAAGCCCCAAAAAACGAAAAAACACAGAGCGCCAAAACACAACCAGCCCGCACCGGAAAAGTGAAGCGCACCATAGGGGTCGCCGCGGCCGGACATGTCAAATCCAATGCGGTTTAAGAGGCCACCTGGGATTTGATAAAAAAGAAGATGGAAAAACCACATGCTGAAAAGCACGTCGAGGTTGGCAAAATAGGCAAATCCCATGACGTAAATATTGAATCGGGGAAAGATAGGGGGATAACCTTTGGCGAAATAAAAAAACGGAAGTGTCAGTTTAATATCGGGCACGATAGGCCAGAAGTAGTGGAGGATATTCCAGGCGAGAATGCCAGAGGAGAGAGCGAATCCGGCCCAGTAGAGACCTCTGTACTGCAAGGGATTATCGCGTGTCTGTTCTGGAGAAACAATATGCAGGGTCGGACTTAACAAAGGAAATGCCAAACGCTCATTTTCAGACCACTGGCGGCGCAAGATGACTGCAATACAGGCTGAAACAAAGACAATGGCGGCGATGAAAACAAGCCACCAAAAAAGGGGCGCTCCCCATATAGACCAGGGGATTGGCGTGCCGGGCAGTGCGCCTTCGTAAAAATCGCGCATTGCGCCGTTGGTATTGGGTGGTACCAAATAGGTGGGAAGGTGGGCGTGGAAGAAGTCCGCCCAGCGGTTTTCTGGCGTGGCAAAATAATAGGGTGTGGCAATGGTTCCCAGGAGAAAACCGAGTACGCCTGAGCCGGGTACCACGCCACCTGCAAGCCCCATTGCAATGATGACGAACTGTTCAGAAGGGGTTAAAAGAAGGGTGGGGTTCCAGGCCGATAGCAGGGGGGTGAGCAGGTAGCGTATGAGGAGAAAGAGGATGAATACTGCGACCGGAAAGTGGCTGAGGTTCATGCGCGATGCCCGCACGATGTACTCTGAATAGGGTATCCAGAGGTTAATCAGAACAACGAGCGCGAGACCCAATACAACGGCGCGAAGACTCACGCCACTTGTCAGGTACTCGGACAGGGATTCTGACCTGTTTTGTGGGGCTGGCGTTTTTGCCATAGGTTTGATTGCTTATGGCGGAGAAAATGCCTCAGATGGCAGCGATGTGGGATCGGTTTGGTCCCCGATGGCTTGTTCGTCTCGCCAGTTGGGGTTGTAGCGTTCTCCTGGCATGGTGGCGTGGATCATTTCATAAACGCCATCTCCAAGTCGATCCAGAAATACAAACTCGTAGTAGTTGAGATGTTCGTAGGTCCAGATTTCAAAGGCTTTGCCGGTGGCACTAAACGGACTGCGCTCGATGTCTGTGGGCAAGCCGTATTTGATGTGGATACGCCCTTGATCGGTATCCGATCCCTTTTGCCCGGAGCGCGCAGAGAAGTGTTCGTCTGCATAGCGAATGCGCTTGAAATGTTCTGTGGCAAATTCGTTTTTGGGCGTTAGAGGCGTTGGATCGCGTTTTTTCCAGAAGGACAGAATAAATGCCACTTTTTCGGCGGCACTTAAGGAGGTATAAGTTTCGCGTTCGGTCTTTGTGGCGATGTAGCGGATTTGTTTGTAATAGCGTTTTAAGGAGGCGGGGTCTGTTGCCAGTGCAGGTTTTTGTATAGAAAAAGCCCGCTGGCGCGTGGTCATTTTGCCTGTACCATTATCGCGGGCAGTGATTTCCAGTACATACGGCCCTGGCATTATGCCCTCAATGTCGAGGGATTCTGTTTTGATTGTGGTTGCGCCGGGTTTGCGGTAGCGCGCTGAGGGAAAGTTTTTGATCCGCTGTCCCGCGGTATCCAGGAGGGCATAGGCGAGGTCGAAAGTTGCAGCGCGTCCTTCACCTGCGGCAAGGCCATAGACTTCAAAGTAGATGTTTAAAGTGGTCGCGATTGACCTGCGCGCGTTGGGAACGATTTTGAACCCGTTCTTGATCAGATTTCCGGTGGTCTGTGTGTTTGCGGCGTCAATCCGGTGGGCAAACTGGATGTCGCTTATGGTCGGGGCGGCGTTGTCAAATTCGGGCATTGTAAAGGCGAGTTCACAGATGCCTTCGGCATTGGCCTGCAAATCTTTCAGGCGAACGCGAACCCCGTAGGTGCCGGGAGCAATTCTGAAGCTCAGTGCCTCTGTAATCATTTGATCGCCCAGATCTGTTCCCGCGTCTGTGACGATCTGTTTTTCCCATTTGAAGGGCATGCTATCGCGCCTGGAGAAAAAGGTGGCTTCTACGCGATAAGCAGCTTGTTGGCGGTCGTTCAATGCTCTGAAGGTAAGGTGCCGACACGGATACTGGAGATATAGTTCGCCGTAGTTCAGGCTGTCTGGCGTATCAAAACCCGCTCTGTCGATCCAGAACGGAATGGCCCCCCGCGCCATAACGGGCATATCTTCTCCCGAAATTGGCGCGAGGAGCACCTGTACGAGACACAGCGACAAAAGGATATGTTTCATATCGCAACTCAGAAGGAACCGCCGATATTTATCCGATAGGTGGGATCCAATAACTCGCCCATGTCGCTATATGCAAAGTCCAGAGTGAAGGGGCGCTCATTGACCGAGTATTTGAGGCCAAAACCGAGGGCAAAACTCTCGGTGTCGTTATTGAATTTCCAGCCACCGCGCAGTGCGAGAATATTGTGCAACCAGAGTTCGGCACCCGCGTGAATGCGGCCTTCAAAATCGACAAAGAAGGCATTTTCCGCAGCTACGGTAAGCGAAACTGGATCGCCCAGGTTGCCGTAGAGTTCCATCGAAGCCGCGATGCTGTAGATGAGGGGGCGGAAGGCCGTATCGTCGATGATGACGATATCCTGTCCGAAATTCTTCAGTGTCATGGCCAAACGCAAAGACCGGAACCCGGTGTAAAAGAGTGTGCCTATGGAGATATCCAGACCGCTGTTGACATCGGTATAGAGCGTCTCTTGAATATACCGGCCCTGGGCACCAAATGACAATCGGTCGGTGAATTTGATGGCATAAGTCAGGCCAATGGCAAAGTCGCTGTCTTTAATGATATTGCCCGTGCCATTGGGCTGGAAAATGGTGGTTTCTTCAAATTCGTCGGGTGTGAAAGACAAGACCGTGATGCCTATGGTCTGCGTGCCCAGGTTATAGGCAAAAGCCCCCGAATAAAATTTGGAATTGACCATCCACTTGTTGTATCCCAGGCTAAAAGCGGCGCGATTGATTTGCGTGATGCCCGCTGGATTCCAGTACATGGCATCAATACCCGTGCCCACTGCGGTGTACGCATCGCCCATGGCAACTGCGCGCGCGCTTTGGGAGACTTTGAGGAAGGTGAATCCGGCATTGCCGAGTTTTTTGAGCCCGGCCTCTGCGCCTGTTGCCGATAGGGCAAAGGCAGTGAAGACCAGGACGAGTGTTGTTTGTAAGCGTTTCACGTGTTCCTCCTTTGCACTATTTGATGATCATAAACATCCCGGTCTGCTTTTTGCCCGTTTCGCCAGCAACCAGAGATTCTACCACGTAGTAGTAGCGTCCGGCGGCGACGCGCCCGGAAAATGTGCGCGTGCGCTGATCCCAGGTGGCTTCACCCCGGTCGGGGTCGGTGGTGCGCTGCGGGTGGTTGATGACGGCGATCAAATCTCCGGAGATTGAAAAGATGGAGATTTTTGCTTTTCGGGGTATGTTGACAAAGCGAATATTGTTGCTGGCAGGTGGATACCTGTGGTCGGCATCTCCCGGGTCGTCCCGAAAGGGATTGGGGACCACGCGCACCTGTTCGGATAGCGCGTCTTTTTCAGGGGTTGCAATCACGATGGGGCTTCTCGAAACATTCATGCGCTGTTCGGGTGCGCTGTGTCCGGATTCCAGAGATGGAATGGCTCGGCCTGTGCCGTTCCAGTCGCTGTGTCCGGAATCGTAGGTGCGCACCGAATACCAGTACCTGAAACCGGGCACTGATTCTACATCTCGATAGGTGTAGGTTCCCCCATCGGCGTAGGAGATCGTGGGCGATGTCCAGGGCGTGTTGGGTGCGTATTCCGTGTTGGATGGGGTAGTTCCTTTGGGGATATCAGCCACGAGTTCCCAGGGTCCCAGGTGGTTGTTCTGGGTGCGATAGACCCGATAGCCCTGTACATCCAGGGCTTCATCGCCCGTGTAATCCGGATCGGGGGACTTTTCAGCCCGGTCAGACCATGTGATGGCGTTGTTCCCGTTTTCGTCGCTATCTACAAATACGGCAACATCGGGAGGCGCGTCTGGCAGGTCGTAATTGTTGTCGTAGGCAAATTGCGCGCGTTCCAGATGCTGTGCCATCGCCCGTTCGCCGTCGGCGACCTGGCTCTGGTTGCCCTGGCGCGCCCATTCGTAAACATCCATCGGACCGCCGCCGGGACCGGCAAATTCGGCACCCGATCCGGCGACCCAGGCGACCACTACTTTGGCTTTTTCACCGGGAGCCAGATCATAAGGTCCGTAGGTGTGTGCGAAGGTTACGCGGCTGACTTTGGAGGGATTATCCTGGACGGCTGGAACTCTACCCAAACCAATAAATTCATTGTAGAGATTCTCGTCGCTATTCAGGTTGGTAATATCTGGCGTGTCCCAATCGAAGCGCCCGTAGATCTCCCACCAGTTGGCGAAGGCGGGCTGATCCATTGTTTTGGGGGCCACGTAGGTCTCGTTGTCGTTGGTGAACCCGTCGGTGGGGTCGTAATCGAGGGGCGCCAGGCCGATGTACTGGAAAGCCATGAGTTCGCCGTGGCTGAGCTGGCCCCGGTTGATATAGGCTGCCTGGGCGTTGTTTCTGTCGAAAGGCTGGCCCGTGTCGTCTCCGGCAGAAGAGAGCAGATCGCTGTCATAGACGTATGAGATTTTTTTTCCTTGAAGTGCGGGCAAACCATCGAAGTTGGGAGCTTCGCTGTATTTGTACCAGTCGTCCAGGATGATCGGGTCGGAATACGCCCACGGTACGGTTTGGTTTTGCCAGCGGTGTCCGGCCCACGATGGGGCGAGGTTGTTCACAAAGGCAAAGTAAACGTCCTGGTGATCAACAGGTAGCCCTGCATCGGGTATGCCGTCTCCGTTGTTATCGCCGGTGTTTTCGATGATGACTTCGAGAATAATAAAGTCGTCGTAGTCCGGATAGCTCCACGCTCTGGCTTTGCGGGTAATGGTGAGGCCGCGTTCTGTCGTCCATTTGGAGATGATGATTTCTTCGGCCTCGTTGTCGTTGGGTATGTAGCGTCCGTAATCGTAATTGTGGATTTCGATGGGTTCGTCGGCCACCAGTGCAGGTGCTCCGGGCCAGTAATTGGCCGTGGTATTGCCCGTGAGGAACGACCGGGTTTCAACGCCCAGATCGCGCTCTGGCCCCGAAGCGGCATCGTAGATCATTTCGAAGATGTCGTCGGTATTGTAGCGCGGGTTGGAGGTCGATACATTGTATGATCCTCCTTCTTTGGTAAAAACCCAAAAACCCTCGCCCTGGCTGGTGTGATAGCGGTGGTCGTTGTCCTGTCCTATGATCCAGTATTCCCTGAAGTCGCGTTCGCCAATGCCCCAGCCGGGATACATCAAGCCGGCATCTGCACCCAGGCGGCTGTCGTCGCGCAGGCCCTGGGTACCGGTATTGCGAAAGGTGGCCCAGAGCTTGCCCCGGGTCAGGTGGCGTTGAAGTTCGGGTTGCTGGGCATAGATTTCGGATGCAAATACCAGCACACATAGAACGCCCATCCATCCGATGTGTTTTAATGGATACATGTTATTGCTCCTTGATAACGAAATTAAAATCCGAGTTGGAGACCTACGCTGATCTCTCGGGGGCGACCAGCCCAGCGGTGGTATTCTTTGGTATCGCCGAAGTTGATATAATTCTTGTCCGTGGGTTTGGGCATGTCCATGCCGTAGAGATACCAGAGTTCGGCCTGTGGACCCTGTCTGTGTCGATCAAACCAGGGACCGCGCCAGAAATATTCGGTGGCCGGGTCGCGCTGGTTGAAGAAGTTGTACACGTTCATAAATAGAACGGCTTCTGTTCTGCCTGCCCGAATGCGTTTTTCCAAAGACAGGTTGGTCTTGGTTTCCATAGGTCCAAATCGCTCGACATTGCCCTGCGTGGGATGCGGAATGTTGATTCGGCGTCCCGTTTTCAGGGTGTTGATCAAATTGAGCCTGAAGCCGCCGAGGGCTGGACCGTAATGCATTGGCGTTTCATACGTAAATGCGATTTTCATGGTGCCGCGCCGGTCGCCAAAACCAGCGGTTTCTGCGGCACCACCGCGTCCCGCACTTCGATCAGAGGTGGTGTTGCGAGTGAAGTAAAAGACACCCGGAAGATTTTCCACTTCCTGAATTTCGCTATCGGTCAGCGGATTCCAGTCGGGGTTGGTGCCTTCTCGAATGGTCTGGATATAGCGGTCTGCCTCGGCGCCGATGTCCTGAATCTGCTGCGGTGTGAGCGGTACTTTTGCTTCTGAGCCGTCGTCGCTGGCATTGACTACGCCGTCGCCATTGGTGTCTTTGGTGTGCTGGATGAAATAGAGATCAGATGCGACAAATTGCGAGTTGGGAAAGTAAATAATCCGGTTGATTCCCGCATTGCCTCCCGATTGCCACTGGTGGTTGTAGGCGACCTGGAAGGAGAAGTTCTGACTGAAGTCCTTTCTCAGGCTCAGTTCAAATCCGCGATTGTCTGTAAAAACATAACCCAGCGGTGTGTTGCGCCCCACCTGGCTTTTGCGACTGGGATCTCGCCACAGGGCATTGCCGAATCGAACCTGACCATCTACACTTTGCTGATAAGTCGTAAAGCTCAGGACATAGTCCTGATAGAAGTTCCAGTCTGTGCCCACCTCGAAATTGGTGGAGCGTTTGTAGTCGAGATGGGGATTGCCCGTGGTGGCTCGCTGGTTGTTTTTATTGAGCCATTCGGTATCGTCGATTTGGCCGTTGTTGTTGAAGTCTTCGGGGGGTGCAACGCCGCGCCATTCGTAGGAATAGAGGTGCCAGAACCCGGGCATCTGGTGAAAGATACCGTAGGAAAATCGAATGATGGCATTGGCCGTAATGGGATGTGAAACGCCCAGGCGAGGACTCCAGGCCGATTTGGTCGATACAGTGGTGCGCGGCATAAATTTGCGTTGCCGGGACCACGAGTTGGTCATGGGTGCTCCGCCCCAGGCATTATTGGCAAGTGGGGAATAAAAATCGCCGTTGTGGTCGTGTCTGTCGTAGCGGATGCCCAGGTTGACGATGATGCCTTCAAATTCCATTTTGTCCTGGAGGTAAAAGGCGGATTGGATGGGGTTAATGGGTTCACCCATTTCGTAGGGCACGCCCGCGAGTTGATAGCGCGATTTGCCCGCCTGCGGCCAGTTGATCTGGTTCCACCAGTAGGTGTGTCGCGTCAGATCAATGCCGGTTTTGATAAAGTGGTTCTTGTTGATCTGACTGGAATAATCGAGTTTGAAGTTGAGGCGGGCGCGGTGGTCGTTGATCCAGATGGAGACCCGTCTGGGGCCAATGGTGAATACCCCGTCCTGATCTTTTCTGAGCGGTTCTGTAATGCCGCCGCCAAATTGGCTGGTGACACCCGGCACATTGGTTGTGTCTGTGGCGTCGCGGTAATAGGATAGCCGGGCTTCGTAAAAGGTTTTGTTGCTCAAGGTATGTGTGAGGGATATGTACGCCAGATCGTGTTTGACGTTGGCGATGCCTGCACCGGCTTCGTTTGCGGGAAGAAAGATGTCGATACCCTGAAGTTCTCGACCAACGGTGCGCTTGACGCCCTGTACCCAGCTTTCCCCCTCGCCGACCTGATAGGCTTCGTGGCGGGCATAGACCCCACCGACTTTAACTTTTATGTTGGACTGCACATCCCAGGCCAGTTTGTAGGTGCCTTTGATGTTGTAGGGCGATTCGATCCAGCGGGCGGTTTGTGGAGATGTTGAGACGGCCTGGTGAAAGATGCCGCGTTTGGTGGGGGAGGGAAAATGCGAGGCCTGTCCTTCGTGCTGTGCGGTGACAAAAAAGGAAGCATTTCCCAGCAATGGGCCCGAGAGTGACCCATCGACTTCATAACCGTGAATGCCGGTATAGTCCGTGCGCTCGTGCGCCAGGCGGGTGATGTCGTCGCCCGTTCCCATCTGGCGGTCTGGACCGGGATCTGTGTATGTTTCATTTTCCCATGTCGCATCGCCCCATTTCATTCTGCCTTTGTGGATGGGGCTATCATAGACATTGCCACCCCAGTGTTTTTTGCCCGGCGGGATATAGGAGAGGCGGCCTTTGCCGTGAAAATTTTTGCCGCCTTCTCGGGTGATGATGTGAATGGCGCCAGATGTGGCATTGCCGTATTCGGCTTCCATCCCGCCGGTGATGACGGTGATTTCTTGCACGGCGTCGCTGTTGACTCCGACAAATTGAACATCGCCCCGGGCAGTGCCCGCATCCATGACAACGCCATCCAAATAGACGAGTGTTTCCGTCGTGCCGCGGTTGCCCTGATAGCTGCCGCGAATGGCGGGTTCGTTGTTGTCGAGAGAGACGCCGGCCTGAAGGCTCATGAGTTCTGAGGTGCTTGCCGCTGTAGATAGCCGATCAATCGTGTCGCCGCCCATGATGTATTTGCTCGTGGTTTTGTCTCTTTCCACGGGTGGGCGTTCGGCCACGACTGTGAGTTCGGCCAATTCGACTGTGGTTTCTTTGAGTTGAAAGTTGAGAGGCGTGGTGAAGTCCGTTTTGACCGATACATCGCTCTGGGTTTGATTGGTATATCCGATAAGCGAAGCTGTGAGCGCGTATCGTCCCGGTAGAATATTGATGATAAAATAGCTGCCATCGGCATCTGCTACGGCGCCGAGTCGCGTACCTTCTACGATTACATTGGCGCCGGGAAGCGGATTGCCCTGATCGTCTTTGATGATACCAGCGATTTTACCCGTGGTGCCTGCCTGGAGGTGAGAGGCACAACACAGAAGTATGAAAATCATAACGATTCGTTTCATTCGCGGCTCTCCTTAATTTAAGTTGAATTTGATACCTGCACCGATATCAATGAGGTTGAAGGGATATGTTTTTTCAATGCCCCAAACGAGGAAGGGGCGCAACTCTCCCATCACAATATTATAGCGTACACGCACATCTAACGCGGCTTTGTCTCCCATACCGATTTGAACCCCGCCGCCAAAGCTGGCACTAAAGGCTGTGCGCGTGTCGTTGATGGGTTCCATGAGGATGGTTGGGTCGGGGGGCGCACCAGCACCCGAAGGTGTTTGACCGGCAAAGATCAGACCGCTGACTTTGCTGGAATAATCGTGAAGGCCTGCGCCAAATGTGAGATAGAGCGTTGTGCCCTGGCCAAATCCCTGTTCCCGCAATGCAAATAGCCAGTTGGCATTGATGCTGTTAATGGTCATGTTGGCTTCGGCCTGTGGGCTGGTGTAATCTTTACCGTCGCTGAAACTGAAGGTGCGTGTTTCAAGGCTGCCATTGTTAAAGCGGGCATGGTGAAATTCTACTTCGACCATCTTGCGTTTGTGATAAATATAATGCGCTGTGCCTCCAAATTTTGTACCACTATCGTACATATCTTTGAAGTTAAAGACGGGGATGTAGAAGTCGAAAAATCCGCCAGCGCCAAAAGCACCTTCTCGTGCGGTTGCCTGCGCATTCGGCAACAGCACGACAATGCATAAAATCGAGAATACATTTTTCAACGGAACCTCCTTTGCTTATGGATGTTGTGTCAAATAGATTTCCGAGACGCAATTGCATCAGGTCATTGGACCTCCTTACCAGATATTAATTTTAGTTTTTTATATTGTGTTAAAACTTATTTGAAAAATAAAATAGATCACTTTGATATATTAACGAACTTAATTTGTGAAGGCAAGCGAAGTTCTGTCCGGCATATTGTGATTATTAAAAAAAAGAACGGCAAACTGTTGAAAAATTGCCGTTCTTTTCTTTCTAAATGATTATATTTTGCGGTTGTTAGCACGCTTTGCGATAAACTGTTTTGCCTCCCACAATTGTTTCCTGCACGGCAATATCCTTTACAGCCCGCACATCTCCTGCAAATGGATCTGATTCTAAAACCACAAAATCCGCCAGTTTGCCCACCTCGATTGATCCTTTTACATCTTCTTCAAAGTTTTGCCAGGCGGCGTCAATTGTGATTGCCCGAAATGCCAGTTCAAGATCGATCCGCTGTGCTTCGCCCATGCACTGTCCACTGCGCGATAGGCGGTTCACTGCGGACCAGACGGAAAAGAGCGATTTGGTCGGGGTTACTGGCGAGTCGTTGTGGATGGTAAAGCGAATTCCACGGTCGGACGCCGATTTCAGTGGGCTGATTCGATGCGCGCGCTCGGGTCCCAAAAAAATCGCTTCGTGGCGGTCACCCCAGTAATAGGTGTGCTGAACGAAGAAAGAGGGGGTTACGCCCAGTGTCTGCATTTTATCGAGCTGATCTTCTCTGACTGTTTGACAGTGTTCAATGCGATGCCGCGTATCTGTGCGGGGCGTTTTTTGTTGTGCCTGTTCATAGGCAGATAAAATATCGTCGATTGCCGCGTCTCCATTGCCGTGTATCGCAATCTGCTTGCCCGCCCGATGGGCTTCATCTACCATCTCGACCAGGGCTTCTCGGCTTCGCATGGGATAGCCGCGATACCGGGTATCACCCATAAATGGTTCGTGATAGGGTTTGCTCAGATAACCCGTATAGCCCTGGATGGATCCATCCTGAAACATTTTTACTGCGCCCAATCGCAAGCGGTCCGTTCCAAAGCCCGTTTTTAATCCGCTTGTCTCCAGAATCGACTGCTGACCGGGCTTGCTTTTCCCGGTCATACAAACCATGCGCAAGGGCAGCTTACCGCTGTCGATGGCTGTTTGCAGGCGCGCAATGTCTCGGCGAGTACAGCCAGCGATTACTACGGAGGTTACGCCTTCACGGACATATTCATTTACCGCGATCTCCAATCCCTCAAACCACTGGGCTTCGTCCAATGGGGGGATCAGATTTCTCACCGGACGCATTGCGGTCTCTTCCAGAACACCGTCCGGCTCTCCTGAGATGAGGTCCTTGCGAATCACGCCACCCGTTGGATTGGGCGTGTCGGAATGGACTCCGGCGCGTTCTAATGCGCGTGTATTTGCCGATGCAAAATGGCCCGAGGTATGGACGATGCAAATCGGGTGGTTCTGCGAAGCGCGATCCAGGTCTGTTCGTGTGGGGTGTCGTTTCTCCTCCAGTAAGGTATCGTCGTAGCCTCTGCCCAATACCCACTGGTCCTCTGGTACGTCTTTGGCGCGTTCTGCCAATAGCTGGACAATATCATCGATTTTTTCCACGGGTCCCATCGGCGGAGAATTGCAATTTACAGAGGAAACAGCCACGAGGCCCGCGCTTGGAAAATGTCCATGTGTGTCGTAAAATCCGGGTAGCAGGGTTTTTCCCGCCAGATCGGTACGTTCGGTGTCGGGTCCTGCAAGGCCGATAATTTCACGATCAGATCCCACAGCGCATATAGATCCTTTCAACACGGCAACCGCAGTCCCTTTGTGATCGGCCATGGTGATCAGGTTGCCATTGTAAAATATCCTGTCTGGCTGCAGGTTGTGAATTGCTTTCATTATATCCTTTCCGAGAGCTACTCTCTCTCGTTTAAGGGCGGGTCGTCTATTGTTCGATTTCTGAAATTTTCAATTCTGTGGAATGTCATATAATTAGCATCATGCGCGTTGTGCGCGCCGCTCAGGCCATCGTCATAGGCTGTGCGAGATGCCACGATTATATCGTTTTTTTCAAATTGCCAGTCAACGTATTGAAATGCGTGTTTCTCTGGATCGGGATGGTGCAAGATCACGGATTCGATTCGCCAGGTTTGCAAATTTGCAGACGATGTTAAGACCAGTATATTGCGGTATGCTGGCGGATTGGTTTGTTTGCATCCCAGCGACCAATAGCGCTGTGTTTGATCGTCAAATCGAATTGTGAATTTTACACCGCCGCCCGGGAAATTGATCAGGTCTCTGTCCCGGTCGTGTGTCAGTGTTTTTCCATCTTCCGAGATGTGCAGCATAGCCGCTTTATCGCTTCCTGCTTGTATCTCTTCGGGCGAGACATTTCGCAAATTTGAACGCAAGATGTTTACCAGTTTGTTATCTGGCGTGATCGCGATATTGCCTTCAATCCACTGTGAACTTGACCAGAGGTGTTGATACGCTTCGCTGAATCGCCAGTTTTCAGCTTGAAGCAGGTCTGCATCTTCGGGTATGGAGAGGACCAGCGCTTTCCACTCTTCTCGAGGACCATGTGCCAATTCAAATGCGCGCCAGAGATATCCATTGTGGGCGACGACTGGCATTGGGGCACAGTGATAGCGATCCTCAGTAGTGAGTTGTCCGGTGTGTTTGTCTTTTGGTACTGTCCATGTTTCACCCCCGTCCGTAGATCGCCGAATGACAACATAGCCATATTCGCGGCTTGTGCCGAGGAGATAGAGGTCGCCTTTGTGCAAAAACAGATTGGACCACCACTGGCCAACCTGTTCGATTATTTGAGTCCAGGTTTCGCCTTTGTCGCGCGAACGAAATACGGCCATGCGGTCGTAATTTGTGCCCGGTCCAAAAAGATCATAGGATGCGATATAATCGCCGTTGGGCATGATGACGATGCTCGGGCTGCCCAGGTATTGTTTTGTGCTGGCGGGTCTGTGATCTATCACGACGCCAGGGACTTTTGAGTGGTCGGGTTTGAGAGACAAGTTTATCTCCTCAGTTATCCATTCGATTATGGCTGATTTGAACACCAGCAGTTTCGTCTATGGATAATGCACCTGCTGTGCCGTGTCCAATTCGGTTGTTGTTCAATAAATTGCCACTGCCCATGCCTTTCCAGCGGATGGTTGAAACGGTTTCTTTTTGTTTACGCCTTTCGAGTAGGGTACATCCGGTGACGCTGATGTCGTCGGAGTCGGTTACGTATATCGCGCTGGGATAGCCGTCCAGGATCTGGCAGCCGTTTGCAGTGAGTCGGGCGCAACGGATGATTTCCAACAGGCCCTGACGATCGTCTTCTTCGTCCTGAATGCCTTTGAATTCGTGAAGCGTTGTTCCGCTCATAATACTGTCTGTGCTGTTTATAAATTGAATGCCAGTGCAGCGCGAGGGACCGTAATCGGGATTGTGGTCAAAGCTGTTGCTGCCGATTACGATGTTTTGCGCGTGTTCCACCAGAAGGTTTCTGTTGACTCCATTGTAGACCGCGTTTCCCGAGATGGTGACGCCTCTGGCTGCAATGAGATGGATGTTATTTTGTTGCGAGCCGATCAAATTTCCCGCGATGGTGAACATGCCTACTTTGTTATTCGTTTGGGGAGAGTGACCGATCATCAATATATTCGCGCCTCCTGGCGAGGGTTTTGCCTGGATGGTGTTGCCCGATATGGTGCCTTCGCGGACTGAGGAGACTCCGTCGCTGGTGTCGATCCAGATGTCTGCGGATCGGTCCGCTTTTTTGTCGAAGTTGTATTCGATGTCGTTGCCGGTGATTTGCAAGTTGCGGATTTGTGAGCCGATGATTTTGATGCCTCCGCGTTTGCAATAGCTGATGTGGGAACCCGTTACGATGATTTGGTGAAGATCTACATGATCGAGGAAAATGCCTGCACCGTGGTTGTCGTGTATATGGCAGTGGGAGATAAGCACATTTCGGGCGCGGTCGTGTATGTGGATGGCGTGGTTTAGCTTTCGCAAGAGTACGCCTTCAAAGGTCGCCTGCATGGTGCCTGTTAGCAAGAAGCCATCTGCTTCCGGGTGTTTGCCTTCGATCTCCAGGTTTGATATTGTGGGCATTCTTTCATGGGTCCAGACGCGCAGTTCAAAGGTTTTGGGATCGGCTGATCGTCTGTGTGTGCCCGTGATGTGAAAGGCCGGTCCTGCGCCTCCCATGAGGATTTTTGTCGTGCCTCCCGATCCATCTATGCTTACCCGTCCGCTGTCGGCTAAGTTTACGTTAATCGTGTGAGTAATGAGATAGTCGCCTTTTGGAAACTGTAGGGTTCCGTTTCCTTTTGCCAGCGCGTTCTCAATTGCTTTGGTATCGTTTGAGATCCCATCTCCTCTGGCTCCAAAATCTCGCACATTGCTCATGGTTTACGCCCTTTCTGGTGTTTGGCGATTTGCTGTATCAGGCATCATATATAGAGATTTGTGCTCTGTCAAGCAGGGTCGTTTCGCGGGACCGGGCGTTTTTCAGTTGCTTCTGGCGAGTCCCGGTGATAGTTTGGAAGTCAATCCAATCGCACAAGGAGTCCAATTTTTGAGGAGGTCACACCGTGAATCCTCTCACTTCGTTTGACGACTCGCATCACG
>JAPPAB010000131.1 GCA_026705765.1 Gemmatimonadota bacterium | reverse complement strand
TTGAATGGGTTGGGAAAGTTGGGTGCCAGTCCACTAACTTCCGGCACTGTCTCGGCTGATAACACGGACTCGGATACTGCCACTGGCTTGGCTGCGGTTAGTGGTTCTACTCGTACGACCTTCATACCACCGCCCAGCGTCAGTTCCAGGACCTGGCGTTGATTGTGATTGAGGGGAATGGAGTGCCACTGGCCGACGATCTCGCCATCGGCGTTGCGAGCGCGGGCCTGATAATAACCACTGACCCCATCTGGGTTGGAGATGGTCAGGGACAGATAGCCATTGGCATCTGTGACAGCGTTATAGGCGTAGTCGGGCTGACGGCCAGCGATAGATCGCGCAAATTCGACGGTCAATCCCTCGACGGCATCGCCTGAGATTGTGGCTTCCACTTCTGTATAGGGACCGTCCGGGACAACGGGTGCGCTTCCATAAAAACCCGATCCAACGATGATGTTGACTGGAACTACGCTTCCGTCTGCCCTCTGGAACGAACTTGCGAACTCGCGTGCGTATCCTATCTTGGGGATGTCGGCGCTGTCTGTGTCGTCGGTAGGATCGTCGAAGTAATACTCCACGAAGCCGCCTTCTGGGTCCCTTTTCGCCGCTTCAATGACCTGCGGTAGTATGAACTCTCCGGTCACGACATCTCGGACAGTCGGTATCAGAGGTCGTAGCTCGAATCTGTCCGGAAATGCACCGTGAAACAGGATGACGTTGCTGACAGTATCCAGGACGTAGAGGTACACGGAACCGTGTCTCCAGGGCCCGTTCTCATCCCGTAAGGCGATCCTGGCTTTCGAAGAAGCGGAGAAGTCGCCGGTCTCCTGGAGTGCCAGAAAGTAGTTCCCCGCTTCCGTGACGAAGGTCTTCAGGGTTTCTCTATCTACCACTTCCACGGCGGTAATGGCCGGGTCGCCGTAATCGAGGTCTTCTTCAACCACGTGAGTTTCATTGAGATCGAATCCGGCGAGCAATATGATCGGGAGTCGTAAATTGGCCGACAAATATACGGTGGCATAGCCGGAGGCACCTGGTATACCCCCCGGACTTAGACCTGGAATAGGGGTGGTCGCATCGAATGCGGCATCCGGTTCTTGCGACAATGTGCTCATGACGGCGGCGAAAGCCTGGGCAGCGGTAGCGGGATCGGTAGAAGCCAGATTGGCCAGATCAGTTAAGGATACTCCCAGCGCAGAAAGGATCGTTCCATAAATCACGGGGTTGAGTAGCCTGCCCGACAATAACATGTCCTTCGAGTGAACGAATATCCTGCCATCGGGCGTCAGTTGCACAAGATAGGTGGAATCGGAACGGTAAGCAGACCCCTCCTGCCTGACGAGACATCCAAAGTATGTCGCTTGTTCCAGTGTCGTTATTACCTGGGTCTGGCTCCTGAATATCTCTCTCGCGGCCAGCGCGAATTCTTTCAGGGTAGCGCTGCCGTCTTCCACCTGTTGCGCAGTCACACTCGGGTCCGGAGGAGGCATCACGCCGAGAGGGAGTTCACATTCTGCCAGGGCGGGAGGCGCATTGGAAAAGACGCCGGCCAGCACGAGCAATCCGACAATGGGAAGTAATGTTCGAAGGTTCATAACGATGGTCCTCCTTTTTGGAATGGGTGGTAAGGAATAAGCGCAGGAAGATGGGGTTGAAACTTCTACACTATCCACTAAAGCAGGGTAACTCCAGCATCTTAGATGTTTTTCACTAATAGCTGGTATATTATTAACACTACCCTTTAGCCTGCAATAACTATTTTAGCCTGCAATAACTATGCCAATTTGGATTTCTATAAATAATTTTATTCATAAAAGATTATTTCTAATAAAGATATATTTTTTTATTCTAAAAAAGCCAACCTGCATTTTAGATTTTTCTCACTATATATGGTAAAAAAAAACGATATATGGTCACTGTCGTGTTTTTGGCTTATAGTCTTTCTGCTTTATACCTCACAACTTGAGTTTTAATATTAGCGAAACACTTATGAAACCTGCTGGAAATATAATCAGCGTAAGTTTGACTATTATTTCGATGCTGTTTCACAGTTAAAATACAGGTCAGGACTATGAATGAAGGAAGCCGCGAATACGTGCTGAATGCCGCGTCAGAACACGGGGTCAAATTTGTCAGGCTCTGGTTTACGGATATTTTGGGTTTTCTAAAGAGTGTCGCCATTCCCGTTGAGCAACTCGATGGTGCTTTGACAGAGGGGATCGGTTTTGATGGGTCGTCCGTAGAGGGTTTTGCGCGCATCGACGAGAGCGATATGATCGCTATGCCCGATCCCAATACTTTTCAGGTGCTGCCTTTTCGTCCGCAAGAAGGCGGTACGGTTGCGCGTATGTTTTGCGATATTCTCCAGCCGGGGGGAAATCCATATCGGGGAGATCCGCGCTGGGTGCTGAAAAAGAATTTGAGACGTGCAGGCGATATGGGTTTTGCGTTTTACGTCAGTCCAGAGATGGAGTTTTTCTATTTTGAAAAACCCGAGGTTCCTCTCAAGGGTTTGGATGAGGGTGGATATTTTGATCAGACGTCTCTGGATGTGGCGAGTGATTTGCGCCGGGATACGGTTTTGACTCTGGAGAAGATGGGGATTGAGGTGGCGTCCAGCCATCACGAGGATGCGCCGAGTCAACACGAGATCGATTTGCTTTATACCGATGCGCTGACGATGGCGGACAATGCGATGACCTACCGTTTGGTGGTGAAGGAGATTGCCGTGAAACACGGCGTTTGGGCAACGTTTATGCCCAAGCCTCTTTTTGGCGTCAATGGCAATGGTATGCATACGAATATGTCGCTGTTTAAGGGAGAGGCTAACGCGTTTTACGACGCTGAAGGCGAATACCATCTGTCGGATACGGCGCGGTATTTTATTGCGGGCTTGCTCAAACATGCGTGTGAGATAACGCTGGTGACCAATCAGTGGGTCAATTCGTATAAGCGGTTGGTGCCGGGTTATGAAGCGCCTTTGTACACGACGTGGTCGGTGGTCAATCGTTCGGATCTGGTGCGCGTGCCAGCCTATTCTCTGGATAAGGAGAGTACTACGCGCATCGAATACCGGTCGCCCGATCCGGCCTGCAATCCCTATCTGGCATTTGCAATTATGTTGGCTGCGGGGTTGGAGGGTGTTGAAAAGCGCTATGAAGTGCCGCCGCCTATGGAAAAAAATGTGGCTGAGATGTCCAGTGCTGAACGGGAGCGTGCGGGTATTAAGACTCTGCCTCTGGATCTGTCACAGGCTATTGATCTGGCCGAGCGCAGCGATTTGCTTCGCAATGCCCTGGGCGATCACATTTTTGAGAAGTTTATTGCGAATAAGAAGATCGAATGGGCCAATTACAGGGCGCAGGTGACGGGTTACGAACTGGATCAACATCTTAAAATTTTGTGAGGTACAGGGATGGGGAAAAAACGCAGGCCGTGTCCACGCGGGCTGTACGACGGGTGTCCGATTCCGCGGGAGTTGTGTAGCGAAGATTACGCGCGTACAGGAGAGTGGCATTGTTTGAAGTTTTTGCGCGAGTTTGAGTGGTTTGTGTTTGGGACCTCTGGGGAAGATGCCGCGCCAGAGGCTCTCAGAACGGGCGAAGAAATTGTGTCGCTGGAGGATTTGATGCGGGTGCTGGAGGGTATGGATGATGCGTGATGGTTCAGATCGTTTTTTAAGAGCGTGTCGCCGCGAGTGTGTGGATGCGACGCCTGTCTGGTTTATGCGTCAGGCCGGGCGGTATATGAAGGCTTATTGGACGTATCGCGATCGCTATCGTTTTCTCGATATGGTGAAGACGCCCGAGATTTCTACGGCGATTACGATGCAACCGGTGAATGCCTATGATGTGGATGCTGCGATTATTTTTCAGGATTTGCTGCCGATTCTCGAGTCGATGGGGTTGGATCTGGATTATGTAAAGGGCGAGGGTCCGGTTATTCACAATCCGATTCGCACGGTGGCAGATATCGATGCGTTGATCGTGAGACCCGCCGAAGAGGCGATGCCTTATGTGGGTGATGCTATTCGGATGGCTGTCGCAGAACTCAATGGTCGCGTTCCGTTGATCGGTTTTGCAGGTGCGCCTTTTACGCTGGTTTGTTATGCGATGGAGGGCGGTTCGTCGCGCAATTACGAGGTTGCCAAGGGGTTGATGTATGGCGAGCCAGAACAATGGCATCGTTTGATGGATATGATGGCGACGGCGATTGGCGATTATCTCATCTCGCAGGTCCGGGCGGGTGCCGGGGCGTTGCAGGTGTTTGATAGCTGGGTCGGGGCGTTGAGTCCGGCAGATTATCGCGAGTACGTGTTACCGCATTCGCAAAAGGCGATTGCGATTGCGAAAGAAGAGGTGGATGTGCCGCTTATTCATTTTGGTACGGGTACGGCGGGTATTCTCGAGTTGTTGAAAGAGGCGGGGGGCGATGTTATTGGCGTTGATTGGCGGGTTGATATAGATGTGGCGTGGCGTCGTTTGGGCGATGATGTGGGTGTGCAGGGCAATCTGGATCCCGTTGTGTTGTTTGCGCCTTTTGAGGAGATAACGCGGCAGACGAGGCGCATATTGGATTCGGTGAGGGGAAAGCCGGGGCATATTTTTAATTTGGGTCATGGGATTTTACAGCGCACACCTGTGGAGAATGTGCGGAGATTGGTTGATTTTGTGCATGAATATACGGCGCGATGAGAAGACAATTGGTGTGCTTTTGATGGCGTATGGCAGCCCCGATTCGCTGGATGATATGGCGGCTTATTTGAGCGATATTCGGGGTGGGAGGCCGATGCCGCCAGAGTTTGTGGCGGAGTTTCGCAGCCGCTATGCGCAGATCGGTGGCAGGTCGCCGCTGAATGACCGCACGTTTGAGCAGGCAGGGCATGTTGAGGCGGCGTTGAAGAAGCGCGGGCGGAATGTGAAGGCATATGCGGGGATGCGTCATTGGAAGCCGCGGATTGTGGAGGCGGTGGCGAAGATGCAGGGGGATGGTGTTGAAAAGGCTGTGGGCATTGTGATGGCGCCGCATTATTCGCGGATGAGTATTGGGCTGTATCAGCAGAAGGTCGAGGATGCATTAAAAGAGGTGGGGGGTGCTATTGAGTTTGTCTATGTCAATTCGTGGTGCGATCAGCCCCGGTTGATTGAGGCGCAGGCGGCAAAGGTACGGGCGGGTTTGGAGAAGTTTCCGGAGGATGCGAGACGGAAGGCAAAGGTGGTTTTTTCGGCGCATAGCTTGCCGGCGCGGTTGTTGAAGATGGGCGATCCCTATGACGATGAATTAAAGCGCAATGCTCAGGCGATTGTGGATCGATTGGGTCCGGTGGATTGGATGTTTTCATATCAGAGTGCCGCACATACGGGCGAGCCCTGGTTGGGTCCGCAGATTGAAGATGTGATTCCGGCACTGGCTTCTGGCAATTATCGCGATGTTCTGGTTGCGCCTATTGGTTTTGTGTGCGATCACGTCGAGGTGCTTTACGATATTGATATCGGTTGCCAGGAGATTGCACAACAATGCGGGATTCGCCTGGCGCGTACAGAGATGATGAATAGCGATCCCGTGTTTATCGAGGCGGTTGCCGATGCTGTGGAAGAGGTGATTTGAGGGGTGATAACGATATGCATATAACTATTATTGGCGGTGGCATAGCGGGTCTTGCGACCGCTTTTTATTTGGAGAAAAGAGCCAGAGAACAAGGGCGCGATGTCCAGTATGTGTTGCTGGAGCGCAGTGACCGGTGGGGCGGGATGATTGCGACGGAGTCTGTGGATGGATTTTTGATTGAGGGCGGTCCGGATTTGCTGTTGACGCAAAAGCCCGCGGGGATTCAGTTGTGTAGGGATCTGGGGTTGGCAGATCGGCTGATTTCGACGAATAATGATCGACAGCGGACGTTTTTGGTGCGGGATGGGAAGTTGGTGGCTTTTCCGGAGGATTTTTCTCTGGTGCCCGCGAGATTCTGGTCTCTGGTGACGTCACCGCTGTATTCGTTTTCTGGAAAGGTGAGGATGGGGCTGGAGGTGTTTGTTCCGCGGCGGAGAGACGAGGGGGATGAGAGTTTGGCGAGTTTTATTCGGCGGCGGTTGGGCAGGGAGGCTGTGAATATTGGGGGGGCAATGCTGGCGGGTATCCACAGTGCAGATGCAGAGCGTTTGAGTATGCGGTGTGCGTTTCCGATGTATGTGGCGATGGAGCAGCGCTATGGGAGTTTGATTAAGGGGGTGCGGGCGATGAGGAAGATGCGCGTATCTACGGGGACTGCGATGTTTCAGACGCTGGTCGGGGGGATGGGCGAGTTGGTCGATACTTTGATTGCGGGTTTGGATGGGGATTTGCGCCGGGGTGTTGCGGTTGGGTCTGTTAGAAAGGTGGGTGGGGGATTTGAGGTGGTCGCAGGTGAGGAGGTGATCGGGACAGATGCCGTGGTGTTGGCGACGCCGGCTTATGTGTCCGCTGATCTGGTGGCGGATTTCGCGCCGGATTTGAGTCTTTTGTTGCGCGATATTCGCTATGTTTCAACGGCGACGGTTTCTCTGGCGTATCGAAAGAGAGATGTCGAGGGACAACACGATTTTGAGGGGTTTGGTTTTTTGTCGCCAAAACACGAGGGGCGGCGGATTACGGCATGTACCTGGGTTTCGACGAAGCTGGATTTTCGCGCGCCGGACGATGGGGTTCTGGTGCGTACTTTTGTGGGGGGCGCAGGGCAGGAAGATCTGGTGGGTCTGGATGATGAGGCGTTGGTTGCACTGTCGCGCGAGGAGTTGAAAGATCTGATGGGGGTGACGTCTGATCCGCTGTTTGCGCGCGTTTTTCGCTGGAAGAGAGGACGCCCCCAGTTCGATGTGGGGCATCTGGAGCGCGTGGCTAAAATGGAGCGTCTCGCCGCGCAGGTGGGCGGGTTGTTTTTGACGGGGAGTGCGTATCGCGGGTCGGCGATTCCCGATTGTGTTGTGCAGGCGGTGGATACGGTAGATCGGATTTTGGGATGATATTTGTTACAGCCCATAAACATCTCAAGACCATTGTTATGGTTGCCACCCGATCCCTGGATGACAAGGGGTGGGTTCTTGTCGGTGGCTCTGTTTTGCGCCTGTTGCGCGTGGTGTTCCTGCTTTCTCTGTGGCGGATGTTGTTGCCAGAGTCCGGGGAGGTTTCTGGGATGACGCGCAATGCGGTGCTTACTTATACTCTGATTGCAGAGGTTTTTGCCGGGCAGATTTCCGTGCGTACAGGTCTGGATGGGGCGCTCTGGCGCGGGGATATTGCCAATCGCTTTTTGCGCCCGGTGGGTATTTACGGTCAGTTTATCGCGGAGATGTTTGGTTCGGGTTTGCCCAATCTGATTTTGTTTTCACTGCCGCTTTTTTGTCTGGCGCCCCTTCTGGGGGTGAATCCTTTGCCGGAGAGCGCGTTTGCCGGTGTTTTGTTTTTCTTCAGTCTGGGTCTGGGTATTGCCATCGGCGCGGCGTTTGATTTCATTTTTGCGAGTTTTATGGTTTTGCTGGAGCAACATGTCTATGCTTTGACGCAGATTCGAGATGCGGTTAGTGTTTTGTTGTCGGGGGCTATTATTCCTCTTGCGCTGATGCCCTGGGGGATTGGGGATGTTCTGACTTTTTTGCCTTTTGCTTCGCTGGCTTCTGCGCCACTGCGCATTTATACGGGTACGGGGGATCCCTTTTTTCTTATCGGCCTGCAAGCTTTTTGGGCTGTTGTGCTCTGGCCCGTCGCGCACTGGTTCTGGAATGCCAATCGCGAACGTCTGGTTTCACATGGGGGATAAATATCCTGAAGACTTTGACTACACTCTTCGCTCGCTGGCGGGTGCAGGCTTATCTGGATTTTATGTGGATGACGCGGGATTTTCGGTTTTTTTTGATCAATATTATCTCGGATATCATTCTCAATCTCGCGGGTGTTACAGCGGTTTTTCTGCTGGCGGAGCGGTTTGAAGGTATTGGCCTGTGGTCGCGGGATCAGATTGTTTTTATGCTGGGTTATGCCGCGCTTGTTCGCGGGTTTTTAGATATGGGGTTTAGCTATAATGTGCTCCAGATCAGTCGGCGTATTGGGCGCGGTCAGATGGATCACACGCTGGTGCAACCCCAGCCGGTGTGGATGGGGTTGTTGACCGAGGGGTTTATGCCTTTTTCCGGGTCGTGGTCTTTGTTGACGGGGATTGGTATCTGGTCCTGGGCTATTTTTCAGATTGATGCGGTGTTTTCTCTGTACTGGTGGCTGATGTTTTTCTGCAATTTCGCGTCTTCCTGCGCGATTGTGCTATCTTTTTCTTTTGCGTGGGGGAGTCTGGCGTATTGGGCGCCGGTTGCTGCGGAGGAAATCAGTAGCCGTGCGGTTAATTTTATGTTTCAGCTCAAGTCTTTTCCGCTGGATGGTTTGAGCAGCTATGTGCTTGTCAGTATGCTTACTGTTTTGCCCGTGGGTTTTGTCGCGTGGTATCCCTGTCGCCAGTTGCTGGGTATTGCGCCGTCGAGCCTGTGGCATACGCCGCTGGTGGCGGTGATTTTGTCTCTGATCGCCTGGATTTTATTTAAAAAAGGAATGCAGCACTATGCACAGACCGGGTCACAGCGCTACCTCGGTTTCGGACATCGCGGTTGAGCTTACCGAGGTCGATAAGATTTTTTACCAGCGTCAGCGTTCGGAGAAGGTTCGGGATGTTTTCAAGAATTTGTTTCGGCCCAATGTCCGGGAGATTCGCGCGTTGCAGAAGGTGAATCTCGAGATTCGCCGCGGCGAGATCGTGGCGTATGCAGGTCCCAATGGCGCGGGAAAATCCACGACTGTTAAGCTGCTTTCCAGTGTTCTTGCACCGACGTCTGGGACGGTTCGCTGTCTGGGTATGGATCCGATGAAGGATCGCGTGCATTATGTCGAGCGTATTGGCGTGGTTTTTGGTCAGCGAACAGAACTCTGGTGGGACCAGCCCGTTGCGGCGAGTTTTGAGTGGAAGCGCGTGGTTTGGGATATTCCCCGGGACCGGTATGATGCTATGCTCGATTTTGTGAAGAATCTTCTGGGGATTGATGAATTTTTCAATAGTCTGGCGCGTCAGCTCAGTCTGGGGCAAAAGATGCGGGCGGATCTGGCGCTTATGTTGATGCACGAGCCTGAGATTCTCTTTTTGGACGAGCCTACTATCGGGGTTGATGTGCTTGCCAAACGCAATATGCTGGCGTTTATCAAGCGTCTCAATCGGGAAAAGGGCGTTACGGTTATGATTACGAGTCACGATATGGATGAGCTGGAGCAGCTCGCGGGGCGCATTGTGATGATCGATAAGGGCAATGTCGCGTTTGATGGGGATTTTCGGGAGTTGCGCGGTCAATTTGGGGACCGCAGGCATCTTATTATTGAGACTGCCGATACGTCTCCGCCACAACTTTCAGGCGTTCAATTTATCGAGAGCGAAGGCAATCGCCATCACTTTACGTTTGATGCGGCACAACTATCGATACCCACTTTGCTCGATGAAGCGGCAGAGCAAACGACTATTCGCGATGTGGAGACTCACCGCGCTCCGATTGATGATGTGATCGCGGATATGTATGAGTATTGGGATGGAGAGGAGGGTTAATCGACGGATTTGACGATTTCGATTTTGACTCGGGCTACGCCTTCATTGACCATGTCGAGTTTTTTGGCTGCGCCGAGGGAGAGGTCGAGGATGCGTCCTTCCACGAAGGGTCCGCGGTCATTTACTTTGACGACGACGGATTTGCCGTTGCTCAGGTGGGTGACGCGAATGATGGTGCCGAGGGGCAGTTCGCGGTGTGCGGCGGATAAGCCGTTCATGTCGTAGATTTCACCGCTGGCTGTTGGCCGTCCGTGAAATTTGTGCGCGTAGTAAGATGTGTAGCCTATTTGAGATGATCGGTATTTTGGAGAGGGGGATACGGGCCTGGAGGGTTTGGAGGGTTTGGATTTGTCTGTGATGGGTTTGCCGCGATAGCGGGGGTGCGATGCACATCCCATGATAGAGACGCAGAGGAGGATGCAGAGCAGATGGGAGATTTTAATGCGCCGCAGGTGGTTGCATGCTGCCGACGAGGTCGGATATGCGGTCGATTTTGTGTGTTTTGCAATAGTCTGCAATGCCATCGAGTATCTCCAGAGCCGCAAGAGGGCGAACAAAGGTTGTGGTTCCGACCTGTATGGCGGATGCGCCAATGATGAGAAATTCAATGGCGTCGCGCGCTGTGGCTATGCCGCCCATGCCGATGACCGGGACAGAGACCCGTTCGACGACTTTCCAGAGCAGGGCGAGGGCGACGGGTTTGATCGCGGGGCCAGATAAGCCGCCTGTGATATTTCCCAGGATGGGGCGTCGCGTGTCTATGTCGATTGCCATGCCCAACAGGGTGTTGATGAGGGCGATGCCGTCTGCTCCGCCTTCTTCGACTGCGCCGGCTATGGCGGCTATGTCGGTTACGTTTGGGGTGAGTTTGACGATGATGGGTAGTTGCGATACGGCTTTGACGGCTCGGGTTACGTTGTGGGCGGCGCGTTCGGAACAGCCAAAGAGCATGCCGCCGTCTTTCATGTTGGGCGATGAGATGTTGAGTTCGAGGGCGTCTATGCCTTCGAGGTCATTGAACCGGGCGGCCATGTCGGCAAATTCCCGGTCCGATGTTCCCGCTATGCTGACGATGCGTCCGGTGTTGAGCGCGGCGAGGGGTGGGACTTTTTCGGCGATGAATGCGTCTATGCCCGGGTTGGTCAGGCCAATGGCGTTGAGCATGCCGGATGGGGTTTCGGCTGTGCGCGGCGGTGGGTTGCCCGCCCGGGGGTGATAGGTGATGGTTTTTGTGACGATGCCGCCGATTTTGCTCAGGTCAAAGAGGGACGCGTATTCGGCGCCGTGCCCAAAAGTGCCCGATGCCATGATGACGGGGTTTTTGAGGGTGAGCCTTTTGGCGATTTTTGTCGAGAGATCTAATTGAGAGTTGGACATTTGACCGTGATTGGGGTTTTCGTTCTTGAATGACGCGAGATTAATATTATTTTAGGATTGAACTTCGTCAAGGGAAATTATGAAATCCGGGGGTTTGTACGATGATTATTGATGCGCATAATCACATTTATTATCACGGTTTGAATGCCGAGGGCGTGCTGAATGAGATGGATCAGTTCGGGTATGATGTGGCGTGGTTGCTTACGTGGTATTTGCCACCAGGTGAGCATGTGGCGAGCAGCCATCGCGTGTTTAATCCGGTCAATGCGCGGCCCGATGGCACGCATGCGGGGACGACGTTGAATGATCTTTCGCGGGCGTGTGAGAAGTATCCGGGTCGGTTTGTTGCGGGATATTGTCCCTGTCCTTCAGAGGGCGATGCTGCAGGGCTTTTTGAGGCGGCGTATTATTCACACGGCGTTCGGGTGTGCGGGGAGTGGAGCTATCGGATGTTGTTGAATGATCCGCGGGCGATTTTGTTATTTCGCAAGGCGGGTGCGTTGGGTGCGCCAGTGGTTTTGCATATTGATACGCCGTTTTTGAATGGGGTGTATCAGGAGTATTGGTATGGTGGGGAGATTGGCGCGCTGGAGCAGGCGTTGCAGGCGTGTCCAGATACGGTATTTGTCGGTCACGCGCCTGGGTTCTGGCGGCATGTGAGTGGGGATGAGGCGACGGATGCGGAGGTCTATCCTTCGGGTGAGATTGTGCCGGGGGGACGCTTGTTCGATTTGTTTGCAGAATATGCGAATCTCTGGGCGGATTTGTCGGCGGGGTCTGGGCTGAATGCGTTGCAGCGGATGGAGGATGGGGGGCGAGATTTTTTGATCGAGTATCAGGATCGTTTGCTGTTTGGGCGCGATGCTCCGGGGAATGCGTTGCAGGTGCACCTGGAGGAGTTGGATTTGCCGCGGGATGTCAGGCGGAAGATTTATTGCGAGAATGCGCTGCGGCTGGTTCCTGTAGAGGGAGCATAATACAAGGGAGGCGTTATGAAGACACATGTATATACCAGTGGACAAGATGGATATCACACGTATCGCATTCCCGCATTGCTGGTGACAAAGGCGGGGACACTGCTGGCGTTTTGCGAGGGGCGGCGCACCGGGCGGGGAGATCACGGGGATCTCGATTTGCTGGTGAAGCGGTCGGAGGACGGTGGGGAGACGTGGTCTGAACAGTTGTTGATTTACGGGGAGCCTGGGGAGGTGACGATTGGCAATCCGTGTCCTGTAGTGGATGGTGATACGGGTGTGATCTGGTTGCCGTTTTGTCGAGAGAATGACGATGTGTTTATTACGCATAGTGGAGATGATGGGAAGACGTGGGCAGATCCTGTGGAGATTACTGCGGTTGTGAAGAAGCCTTCGTGGAATTGGTATGCGACGGGTCCGGGTGTTGGTATTCAGTTGCAGCGGGGGGAGCACAGGGGACGGCTGGTGATTCCGTGCGATCACCGGGAGGATGAGACTTATGGGAATGGTTCGCATGCGATTTATAGCGATGATCACGGGGCGACGTGGCAGATGAGTACGTTGATTACACCGGGTGCGAATGAATGTCAGGTTGTCGAGTTATCCGATGGGTCGTTGAAGATGAATATTCGGATGCAGACGTATAGCGAGGGGTTGCGGGGGATTTCGGTGAGTGGGGATGGGGGACACAATTGGTCAGAGGTTGTACACGATGCGAATTTGCCGTGTCCCAAATGTCAGGCGAGTTTGATAGGCGAAGGCGATCGGTTGTTTTTTTCAAATCCAGTGTCGCTTACGCCGGTAGAAAGTCCCGAAGCTGGAGAGCGGTTTTATCCAGGGAAGGGACGAGGGGAGCGCGAGAATATGACTGTGCGTTTGAGCGAGGATGGCGGGGAGACGTGGTCCCGGGAAAAGCTGTTGCACGAGGGTCCGGCAGCGTATTCCTGTCTGGCTCTGTTGCCCGGGGGAGATGTTGGATGTTTGTATGAGGCGGGGGAAGAACATTCGTATCAGTATTTGATTTTTGAGCGGTTTGGGATATGATACACTCGAGGGAGTTCAATATGACCAGATTAATCTCTCAAATTGGCAGTGAGCGCGCGACTTCTGGCGCGGGGAATAAGGTTGTTACGTATGAGGGTAGGACGCATGTGGTCTGGCAAGATGTTACGCGTGAGGGCTATTTTAACAGGGTTTGTACTTTTGATCGCGATACTGGCGAGTGTTTGGGACCGTTTACGCTTAATCAGGGACGCGATAATCACGCGCGTCCGGTTATGACTATTGACCATCAGGGCTATTTGCAGGCGATTATGAGTGGTCATAATTCGCCGGTGACGTATCGGCGGTCGGTGCGGCCCAATGATGCGAGTGAGTGGACAGAGGGAGAGCCAGCCGGGTCGGGGACCTATCCGGTTGTTGTGTGCGGTTTGGACGATGCACTTTATTTGACGGTGCGTTCATCCAATCGCTGGGATGGTGTGGATTTTTATTCTAAAGATAAGGGTGAAGCCTGGCGAGAACGCGGGAAATTGGTTAAGCGGCGTGAGGATTATACGGGTTATGGTGCGTTTCAAACGGGTATGGCTGTCGGTGCAGATGGCGTTATTCATCTTGTGATAGATTTTTACGAGGGGAGGGGGACCTATGATCACCGCGGGCTGCATCAGGCTGTGTGTTATATGTGTAGCCGGGATGGTGGCGAGACGTGGGAGAGGGCCGATGGCTCGCGCGTCGCGTTGCCAGCGCGGCCCGAGCAGCTCGATGTTCTTGCGCGTTCTGAGGAGGATGAGCGGCATGAACCTATGCCCCGTCCCGAGGTTCTCGCACAGGGTTGTATCGTGGTTTCTTCTGGGGGTCCACATATTCTCTATGTTTCACATCTGGATGAGCCGGGTGAGATTGTTCACGCTTATCTCGATGCAGAGGGTGTCTGGCAGCGAGAGTCCATTGATGGGGGTTTTCCTGATCACCGTCCGACGGGGTGCCGGGGTGCGTTTAGTGTGGATGAAGCGGGTACTCTGTATGCGTTGCTGGAGTTTCAACCTCTTGGGAGGGGCTGGAATGAGGGCAAGCCCACGCGTGGATTAAACTGGGAGACAGAGGATAAGCGTCTGGTGTGGTTGACTTTGCAGGATGGGGATTGGAAGTCGCAACTCGCTTTGCCCCAGGATGCGATTTTTAATGAGGCGAATCTGGAACGTCCTGCTGGTGCCAATACCATTCCCGCAGGGCAGTACCCGCCTTTTGTTTTTTTTGATGGGGAGTCTCGTTATCCAGATAAAGAGGCAGGCGAGGTGATCAATAATCAGGTGTTTTTTTGTGGTTCGAAATAAAAAAGGGGATACCCAATAAAGTATCCCCTTTTTGTTTGCGAAAGACTGACCGCTTAATACATTCCACCACCCGGAGGTGCAGGAGGTGCTGGTGGCTCGGGTTCGGGTATATCTGCCACCAGTGCTTCGGTCGTCAATAACAGACTGGCTATCGAAGCGGCGTTTTCGAGTGCAGACCGCGTGACTTTGGTCGGGTCGGGCACGCCGGCTTGAATCATGTCTTCGTAGTCGTCTGTATCGGCATTATAGCCCAAATTGCCTTCGCCAGAGGCGACCTTTTGTACGACCAGGGCGCCTTCAACACCGGCGTTATTGGCGATCTGGCGCAGTGGCTCTTCCAGTGCTCGGCGCACGATATCCACGCCGGTTTTTTCGTCACCGTCAACATTTTCGCGCGTTTCATCCAGGCCAGCTGCAGCGCGAATCAATGCGACGCCACCGCCGGGAACGATGCCTTCTTCAACTGCGGCGCGCGTGGCGTGCAAGGCATCTTCAACGCGGGCCTTTTTTTCTTTCATTTCTGTTTCTGTGGCAGCGCCCACATTAATTACGGCCACACCGCCGGCCAGTTTGGCCAGGCGTTCTTGCAGCTTTTCCTGGTCGTAGTCAGATGTGGTTTCGTCGATCTGCCGGCGAATTTGTCCAACGCGTCCCTGGATATCGGCACTATTACCACCGCCTTCGACGATGGTTGTGTTGTCTTTGTCGATGGTAATGCGTTTGGCTTCACCGAGGTCTGCGGTGGTGGCATTTTCCAGTTTGAAGCCCGCATCTTCGGATAAGACGCGACCACCCGTCAAGATGGCGATGTCTTCCAGCATTGCCGTGCGGCGGTCGCCAAAGCCGGGAGCTTTTACTGCGGCGACTTTCAATGTGCCGCGCACTTTGTTTACGACCAGTGTGGCGAGGGCTTCGCCTTCGATATCTTCGGCAATGATCATCAGGGGCTTGCCCGTTTGTGCGATTTTTTCCAGTACGGGAAGCAGGTCGCGCATTGCCGAGATTTTTTTGTCGTGAATTAAAATGTACGCTTCTTCCAGAATGGCTTCCATGTTGTCGGCATCGGTGACAAAATAAGGCGACACATATCCGCGGTCAAACTGCATGCCTTCGACCACGTCCAGTGTGGTTTCGATGCTGCGGGCTTCTTCGACTGTGATTACGCCGTCTTTGCCCACTTTTTCCATTGCATCGGCTATCAAATCGCCAATGGCTTTGTCGTTGTTGGCCGAGGTAGAAGCAACCTGTGCGATGTCTGTACGCCCCGCTACGGGTTTGCTCATGTCGTGTACCAGACTGACAGAGGCTGCCACGGCTTTGTCAATACCGCGCTTGAGGTCCATGGGGTTGGCACCGGCTGTTACATTGCGCAAGCCCTGGTGGAATATCGACTGTGCGAGTACGGTTGCTGTGGTTGTGCCATCGCCAGCTACGTCAGAGGTCTTGGAAGCGACTTCTTTGACCATCTGAGCGCCCATATTTTCATAGGGGTCTTCCAATTCGACTTCTTTGGCTACCGTGACACCGTCTTTGGTGACAGTGGGTGAACCAAATTTCTTGTCCAGTACAACATTGCGGCCCTTGGGTCCCAGTGTGACTTTTACGGTGTCGGACAACTGATCTACACCTCGTTTGAGGGCTTCGCGAGCGGCAACATCAAATTCGAGTTGCTTGGCCATTATTATCCTCCTGATTAGGACTAATGATTGGTATTAATCAATGATCGCTAAAATATCGCCTTCGGGCATGATCAGATAGTCTTCGTCGTCCAGACGGACTTCTGTGCCCGAATACTTGCCGTAAAGTACTGTGTCACCAGCTGCGACCGACAGTGCAATCCGGTTACCCGAGTCGTCGGCTTTGCCATCGCCAACAGCCACAATTTCGCCCCGCTGGGGTTTTTCTTTGGCTGTGTCGGGAATGATGATGCCGCCCTTGACCTGTTCTTCTTCTTCAACAGGTTTGACCAGCACGCGATCCCCGAGGGGTTTCACCTTCGCCATTGTTATAGCCTCCTTATAACGAGGTGGAGTGAAAAGAAACGGATGATTGTTTTAGCACTCTCACCTGTCGAGTGCTAACGGGGCGGAGAATATATCAAAGACGATTCATATGCGCAAGAAAAAACAAAAAAATGGGACAGTCTCACGAGATTGTCCCATTAAAAAAGCAGTGATGACGACTAACTATTTCGCATTGTAAAGCGCCTGAAAGGCGTTTATGTGATCGCGCAAGGTCTGCGCGTTTTTCGGGTCTGTGGTTTGTTTGCATTTCATTGCCGTGCGTATAATTTTGTGCAGGGCTATTAGCTTTTCAGTATAGGCTTTTGCTGCCGCGGTATCCCCTTCTGCAGGTTCTGTGATCCGTTGCGCCAGGAAGTATTGTGCGACGATGTCGCGAATCTGATCGGCATGGTGCTCTTTGTTGACGACCCACCGCACGATCTGGTTGTTGTTCTTTTCGCTTTCTCCCGATAATTTGTTGATTTCGTTCATCGATTTTTCAATGGTGGTCACATTTTCCAATAGCAGAGCAAACCGACCCTCATCGCCATAGATCCCACACGGTATCTCGCAGTGCGCTCCGACGAGAACGGGTAATAGGAATACGCTCAGGAAAGAAGCAGTAAGATGTTTCATTTTGATCTCCTTGTAAAAATTTTAAACTGAATTGACAATCGAAATATAATACAAATCCGCCCGGATTCAAAACCCCCACATGCGCATTGCCGCATCGGTTTTGATATTTATACCGTTCTCGCGAAGCGGTTCGCGACTGTCCAATAAAAAGCGTTTGACGGCTTCTATTCCCACGATAATACCCAGACCGGGTTCTATCATTTCGCGCTCTTCAACCGAGATTTGACTGAGTAAATCGGGCGATAATGTCGCACCTTCATTTAATCTATGGTGGGGCACCAGCAAGCGGAATGTTTCTGTTGTGGCTCCGCGACAAAGGCCCACGAGTTCAAGGTTGGGCAAGCCATCTCGTACGGCGACCACAGGTCCGCCACTGTAGCCCGCACGGATGGGCGCATCGACAAAAAACTGATCGTTGTCTTCGTCCAAACTCACGGTGCCTGCAGTGAGGTGTATCTTATTTTTTGGATGTCCTGCGATATAGACAAAATTGCCCCATTGCAGGTCCGATGTTTTGCCCAGTCGCAGGTGAAAAGGTACCGGTTTTTTCATCAGATGGGGAATGGTGAGTTTGAGTAAAGCCATGTCTGCTTCGGGATCGAGGCGCACGATTTTTGCAGAGATGCTTTCGCCATCGCGATTGACCACGTGCAATGAGGTGCTGATTTTAATGGAGATCCGTTCGAGCACATTTGTTTCCAGGCCCCGGGGGTCCCGCATGAAATACCGAATGGTATCCGGTGCTGTTACCAGATGTGCATTTGTCAATGCAACTGCAAAATTGTATTGATTGGCTACGGATTGCCGTGAAATCACAAGCGCGGTGCCCACTTTGGAATAAGAATCGACGGTTTCGCGGATACCATTTCGCAAGAGTCGGTAGCCGGTTGGGCTGTTTTTATCTGTTAAAGGCAAATGGAGCGGAAACCCTCTGTCATTCCTCATATCATGTGTGTAGTACACGTTGGTGTATTGGGGTGTCCACACGACTTTTACGGTGGAAGCAAATAGGGTTTCAAATCCCGCACGGGCATCACCTCGTCCGAGGGGTACGCGGTAATCGTATTCTCCATCGGGTGCCAGAACGTATTGCGCGGCGCACCCGCCAAAGCACAAGAGAGCGATCAGGTAGTAGAGGTTTTGCATTGCTTTTTCGCACCCTTTCCGTATATTTGCTCTGAATTACCTACAGCAGTATAACACTTTAGCTCAAATACCGCCACCCTATCTCCCGCCTATTTATCTGACCCTATCTCCTGTAAAAATATGTCTGTCTCTCGCGATCAAGTACTGAATTTTGTGCGTCAACAACACAGGCGTCCGCTCAAAATCAGGGAGCTTGCTCGCGCGCTTCGCGTTTCCGATCGGGCTTATTCAGATTTTCGCCGCCTGATTCGCGGTATGGTGCGCGATGGGTTTCTCGTCAAGTTGCGCCGTAGCCGTTACGGCATTCCGTCTGATCACAATCTCGTCGTCGGTCGCATCAGTGTCCAGTCCAGTGGATATGGCTTGCTCGCGCCCGAAGATGGCGGTGCAGATATTTTTATTGGTGCGAGATATATGAGGCGTGCGCGACACGGCGACCGCGCTGTGGTGCGCCTCACGCGCAGGGCACAGGGTAGCGACCGCGCAGAAGGCGAGTTGGTTCGCATTGTGGAACGCGCCGAGCAAACAATGGTGGGTACGTATGATGGCGGTTCTCGCGTTACTTCCGACGATCCGCGCATCCGCGCACGCGTTCATATTCCCGATGACCTGACCTGTGGCGCTAAGGCGGGGCAAAAGGTGGTTGTGCGTCTCACATATTCCTCACCTAATGCCCATCCCGATGGGCGGATTGTCGAGGTTCTGGGCAGTGCGGACGATGCGGGGATTGAGACCCTGATTCTCATCAAAAAACTCGGCCTTCCTCTCGATTTTCCTCAACATGTGCTCGAAGCTGTGGAAGCGATTTCAGAAGATATTCCCGCAGAGGAGATTGATCGACGCCTCGATTTGCGCGATCTGACCTGTTTTACGATTGATCCAGTTGATGCGCGCGATCACGACGATGCTGTGTCGCTTCAGGTTCTCGATGATCAGACCTGTTGTCTGGGTATTCACATTGCCGATGTGAGCTACTATGTTCCGGAAGGCTCGCCCCTTGATCACGAAGCTCTCTCTCGTGGTAGCAGCGTGTATTTCCCCGATCGCGTCATTCCCATGTTGCCGGAGAGACTTTCTGCAAATATTTGTTCGCTACAGCCCGGTGAAGATCGCCTTGCTCTGAGTGTTCTGGCGCAGATTACTCCCGATGGCGAGCTGATTGACGCCCAAATTGCAGAGACGGTTATACGCAGTCGGGCGAGTCTGTCTTATGAAGAGGTTCAGCGCGTGCTCGATGGCGATGGGTGCGCGGTCGTCAATCCCGCCGAATTGTATGCCGATGTTCTCATGTATATGGAGGCTCTGAGAAGCCGTCTGACAGAGAGACGCATGGCAAGGGGGACGATCGATTTTGAGATTCCCGAACCGCGTATTGTCCTCGACGATCAGGGCCACCCCATTCACATTGGTCCCCGCGCCCGTTTGAATAGTCATCGTCTTATTGAAGAATTTATGCTTCTGGCAAATGAAATCGTCGCGCGGCGCATGGCCGATGGCGGTATCCCGATTCTCTATCGCGTTCACGAACCGCCCGACGGTGAAAAACTCGCCGAATTTTGCGATCTGGCGAGAACACTGGGGTATCGCCTTTCAAATCCTTCGCGGGCGGAAAATATCCAGGCGTTTCTCGCGAATTTCAAAGATGAGCCTGTTGGTCATATTTTGAGTCATCGCCTGTTGCGCTCTATGAAGAAAGCGGTGTACACACCTGAAAATGTCGGTCATTTTGGATTGGCTTGCGATACTTATACGCATTTCACATCGCCCATTCGGCGCTATCCCGATCTGGTTCTTCATCGAATTTTACGCGATGCGATTAACGATGACAGCACGCCCGGACAGATGGCGCGCCGCGCACGCCGCTTGCCCGATATTGGAGATCTGGCGACGCAACGCGAGATCGCCGCGCAACAAGCTGAGTGGGATGCTATTCGGCTTATGCAGATTCTCTATTTGAAAGATAAGATGGGCGCGTGTTTTGATGCGGTTATCGTCGATGTGCGTTCTATTGGTTTTTTTGTTCAACTCAATGATGTGCTCATCGAGGGCCTGGTTCACGTAAAAAATCTCTGGGATGATTATTATATTTACCACGAGTTGCAAGGCGCTCTCGTCGGCGAATCTACGGGAACTACTTTCCGACTTGGGGATTCGGTTCAGGTACAACTCGCCCAACTCGACCAGCAACGCCTGCGGATAGACTTTCACCTGCTGAAACACATCCCGAATCGCCGCAACAATCGTCCCAAAGGATCGCGGAAGAGGCGCGGGAGGAGATAAACGCAATTTTGAACCTTTTGGGCATTCAAACATTAAAATAAGGGATCGGCTTTAGAGATAAAATATACACAGGATATATCATGTCCCGAGTTATTAAAATTGTCGCGCTGTTACTTTTCGCGCTCCAAACCGCCTGGGGTGCCAATACGAAAGATCTGCTTGAAGCGGATCGATTGAGCAAACACCTCAAGGCGAAGGGCGACCAGAAAGAACATGTTGCCAAACACGTTTCCGCCCTTCGCGATGTCGTGATTGAATATCAAACCGAACGCGCTCGCCGAACCAACGAAGCTCTTTTGTGGCAGGGTTATATTCCAAAACTCAAGGATTTGAGAAGTTTGCGTCAGCGTGCTAATGACAGTGCCAGTGCCGTGTTTGATTCGCTCAAAACTGCGCTTGATAGCAAGCAAATTGAACGCCTGGATAAGCTGATCAATAAGGGCGATGTTTTTGCCATTCCCATTGCGGAATATCCCTATTACCACGTTCAGAATTCGCCGCTTTTTCCGGAGTTTTCGGGAAAAAAGGAGGTGTATAAACTCACCCTGCCTTCAGAACCCGATCCGGGTAATACCTGGACATATCCCCAATTGCTCAGGGTATGGACTGTGCGCAGTTTTATTCCTTCGGTGCGTCCCATAGATGATTTGCCACAGGCACCGAGTATTGCCGATCACCCCGATTTGCAATTCCGGGAGTTGAACGTTTCCGAACGCTATCGCGTCGTGCGTTCTCCACTGCTCATCTCAGCGACGCTGTACGTTCCCGATCTCGTGCGTTCAGAGTTTGATATGTTGCAAACCCATTACGGTCCCGATAGCATTTCTGCCCAGACCTGGGATGCGTATGCCAGCCAAAACCAACTCGGTGACGATATTCAAATTCGCTTAAAATTCAATACCATCTACAACAAGGCGTATCTCGATCTCAGTCGCTGGACGATTTACCTCGAAGACAGCGAAGGTATCGGGTATGAACCCGACAAAATTGAAGAGCGGGCATTTTATCCGCTCGAAGCTCTTCAGGTTTCTGTGCCGGGTAGAGAAATCGAAGTCACAGATGTCTTTGGCACGTATATTTATCCCACTTATACGCCCGGTGAAAAAGTGCGCTATTTTGCAGAGCCGCCCGTGAATATTACTTATGTGGGCAATGAAAAATTGCTTATACTCTATTTTTCCGCGCATACTGTTATGAGAACACCGGTTGTTTCGGATCAGACGAAGTACATCAAACTCATCGTGCAGTCCCACGAAACCGATTTTGGCCGCAGCGAACTGATGTGGGAGTTCAAAAAGCCCAAGTCTAAAACTCGCCCACCCAGGGATTAAGGATTATGCGTTATATATTCTTTTGTTTGCTCACGCTGCTCATCGGCTGTACAACAGCGCAGCAACCGCAGATTAGCCTGCGCGCTGTACCCAAAAAATCATCCCCTCATCCCCATGCTGTCACGCACTTTTTGCGGGG
>JAPPAB010000130.1 GCA_026705765.1 Gemmatimonadota bacterium | reverse complement strand
CCACCGCGAACCCACTCCCCCCACGCACGTTCGCCTCCGTGATATTTGCTTCTGATAGGTTGAACAGACGCGACAGTATTGACCTATCCCTGATCATAGTATCGTCGTAAAGAAACAGCACTGACAGGTTGGTTAAGCCCGACAATGGCGAGATGTCCGAGATGATATTATGGGAAAGATTCAACGATGTCAGGTTGGTTAAACCCGACAATGACGAGATATCCGAGAATAAATTGCCGGAAAGAATCAGCACTGTCAGGTTGATCAAGCCCGATAGAGGTGTGAGGTCCGAGATGACATTATCGGAAAGGATCAGCGATGTCAGACTGGTCAAGCCCGACAATGGTGTAAGGTCTGAGATGATATTATTGGAAAGGTTCAGCGATATCAGACCAGTTGCTAATTCGAGTCCGGTTAAATCGCGAATATTCGAATCCTGTGCCTCAAGGCTTGTCAAACTCGCCATCTCTGCTCTGCTGATCGACGCACCACTCGCCTTGCGCAGTGCAGACTCAATTGCTGCGCGCAGGTCCGCATCCAGAATGGTAATTTCACCGCCACCATTGTTAGACGTAGAGACCTCTTTGCCAAAGCTACTGCTAAAGAGCAGAAAATCGCCAAAGCCAATCGCACCATCGCTGTCCAGATCGTACTTCGCTTCATATCTCCCATCGCCCTGACGCGCCCCAAACTGACCTGCAAACGCCAAAAAGTCGGCAAAATTAACCACACCATCGCCGTCGAAGTCCGATGTAAGGGCCTGTAACTGTAACGCAATGCGAATATCCAGATTCACAGTCTCAAATTGTCCACCCCGACTGAGTTCTGTACGTACCAGCCGAATCGCCGTGCCCGAAAATGCGGCTGTCGTGCGAAAGCGAACTGTACCCACCAGACCGCTATTGGCAGTTGTTTGACCACCCAGAGATGCAATGCCAATTTCGACAAAACCCGTACCTTGCTCTGGGAGAGCCTGAGCATTGGGCAAGACATCGCCTACCTCAAATCCCTCATACACAACCTGCGCGGCATCGTATTCAAAGCGCGCAGCAAGGCCGTTCGCATTCTGAATGCCTGTGCCGAAGATCTGAATGGCGACAATTTGATCTGCGGACACATTGAGGGACGTGACTGCCTGGTCGCCTGCGGTACCATTTACATCCAGCGATAGGGAAAAGGTATTTTGTGCCGAAAGAGACAGTGGGGACATCAGAAATGCGAGTATTGATAAAACTGACAGAACTATATTCCGCATCGGATTCTTCATTACAAATGCCTTTCGATTAAGGCTGACCACTGATAGCTTGTTTAATTATTTATCGCCTGTCGCGCCGCTTCCAGGAAAGTTTCGTAATTCTGAGCACTGCGCAATACGCGGACAATCACGCCTCTGGCGTCCAGGAACAGCGAGGTGGGATAGGACGAGACCTCATACGCATTGCGCGCTTCTCCTCCCGAGTCGAGAACAAAGGTCCAGGTATAGCCATATCTCGTGACAAAACGCAACTCCTGGATGCGCGTGTCTCGTACGCCAATGCCGACGATCTGAATGGAGTCTGCCATAGTATCTTGTAACTTTTGTATATCGGGCATTTCGGCAACACAGGGAGGACACCAGGTTCCCCAAAAGTTGAGAAACACGGGTTTGCCGCGCTGTTCGTAGAGATTGAACGATTCGCCAGTGAGGGTTCTAAGCGTAAAGTCGGGGGCTTGCATCCCAACTTGAATGCCAACGGGAGCGTTGGTGGTTGGCGGAGGGATTGTGATTGTCTGCCCGTAGAACTGGGCAAAAATGACAAAGTCCCGAAAATTGACTGCGCCATCTCCATTCAAGTCAAACTGGATCCGGGTTGTCCCATACCCCTGTGAAAATGCGATAAAATCGGCAAAATCTACTTTACCGCTGTTATTGAAATCGCAATCTGATGCGGTTGGCACCGCGTGTACACAGGAAGGTAGAAGCAGGAAAAGCAATATCATGACATACTTACCCATGAGCATACCTCCAGAAATGCGAGCATATTCAGTAATAATATTATTATGCGAAATAATTAGCATATAATCTTCAAAAAAATAGCCAATTAAAAACCCTTTGTCAAGGCAAGAATGCGAAATAATTAGCAGTATTTTTGATACCCAGGTGGTACTCAACGGATTATTCCTCACTTCTCATCGTCGAACCAAAAAAATTTGTCTTCAAATTGATCTTCTTCCCAACCCGGTTGCCCACCAGCCCGCGCGCACCTGCAATATCAAAATCCCTCAACGCAATCTCAAACTCGCCCTTCACCACAAAAAAATCCCCTAACGCGCGCTTCTTTGTCTGCTCCGACGCCAGCAAATACGTCGCCTCAAAAGGAATCACCATCTCCTTATCCACCCCATGCAGTGAAAACATCCCCATAGCCAAACCCTTAATAATCGCCCTACCTTCCCCTACCTCTACAGACACATCCTTCAACCCCGCAATCTCAAACCCAATCATCGGAAACTGTTTTTCATCCAACCAATCCTCGCTATGCAAATGCGCGTCGCGCTTCTCAATACCCGTCTCCATACTCGCAACCTGCACCTCGATCTTCCCCGTCAGACCCTCCAAATTCGCTGGATCCAGCTTCAACTCACCCGAAATCCCCGATGCTGTGCCGTGGATCTCCTCCAGCGGCGCCGAACTCACAAACTGAATCTGGTTCTTACCCACCTCATTGCGCAACACAATCGTCTGCACACCCTCAACCGGCAACCCCAATGAAGTCTCCGCCCAGACCTGTTGCGCTGCAAAACACCCCAAAAAAAATAAACCAATGATCCACCGCATATTCATATCTCGCCTCCCCCTCTTTTAGATTCACAAACAACATCCGCGTTCCCGATTTCCTGTAAATATCTCCTTGACTTTCGCCTGCCCATACTCGTATAATACGCACTTCAAAATCCGCCACAACAAAAACTCAGGGAATATCATGGCCTCAATCGTCTATACAAAAACCGATGAAGCACCTGCATTGGCAACGTGCTCACTACTCCCAATCATCAAAACCTTCACAGAACCCGCAGGCATTGAAATAACAATAGAAGATATTTCTCTTGCCGGCAGAATAATTGCGAATTTTCCAGAAAACTTAACCGAAAGCCAGAAACAATCCGATGCGCTGATGGAATTGGGAGAACTGGCAAAAACACCCGAAGCCAACATCATCAAACTGCCCAACATCAGTGCCTCCATACCCCAGTTGACCGCAGCAATCCGCGAACTTCAAGAAAAGGGATATGATATCCCGGACTATCCAGAAGAACCGCAAACCGAAGCAGAGCGAGAAATTCAAGACCGATATGCAAAAGTTCTGGGAAGCGCCGTAAACCCCGTCTTGCGCGAAGGAAACTCGGATCGCAGGGTGGCATCCGCCGTAAAAGAATACGCCAAAAACAACCCGCACCCCATGGGCGAATGGACCTCAGAATCCCAATCACATGTGGCATACATGCGCGATAGAGACTTCTACGGCAGTGAACAATCCGTCGTCTTAGCAGAAGATAGCACTCTCAAAATCGAGTTTATAGACAGCGATGGAAACACAACCATACTCAAAGACGACATACCCGTTCAGGCTGGCGAAGTCGTCGATGCAATGGTCATGAACTGTCGCGCACTGCGCGCATTTTACGAAACCCAACTCGAAAAAGCAAAAAACAAAGGTATTTTATTCTCACTCCACCTCAAAGCCACCATGATGAAAGTATCAGACCCAATCCTCTTTGGACATGCGGTCACTGTCTATTACAAAGACGTATTTGAAAAACACGCAGCTGTATTTGATAAACTCGGCATCGATCCCAACAACGGCATAGGAGAAGTATATACAAAAATTGCGCGCCTGCCGGAATCGCAACGCGCAGAAATCGAATCCGACATTGCCGCTTGTTACACCCATCGCCCGGACCTCGCAATGGTCAACTCGGATCGCGGCATCACAAATCTACACGTACCCAGCGATGTAATCATCGACGCATCCATGCCCGCTGCAATCCGCGAATCCGGACAAATGTGGGGACCCGACGGCGAACTCCGCGACACCATATACACCATCCCCGACCGCTCTTATGCGCGCATCTATCGGGAAATCATCGACTTTCACAAAGAACACGGAACCTTCGACATCACCACAATGGGCAATGTATCCAATGTGGGATTAATGGCACAAAAAGCAGAAGAATACGGATCGCACGACAAAACTTATGAAATACCTTCAAACGGTCGGGTTCGCGTCGTCGATACTTCGGGACAGATCTTACTCGAGCACGAAGTAGAAAAAGGGGACATCTGGCGCGCGTGCCAAACCAGGGACCTTCCGATACGGGACTGGGTCAACCTCGCCGTCAACCGCGCGCGCATAACCGGATCAGCGGCCATATTCTGGCTAGACGAAAACAGAGCGCACGACAGAAACTTAATCGACAAAGTCGATACCTATTTGAAAGACTGCGACACAAGCGGTTTGGACATCCAAATTCTGTCCCCAACAAAAGCCATGCGCGCAACCCTGCAACGCGCCAAAAATGGAAAAGACACCATCTCTGTCACCGGCAATGTATTGCGCGACTACCTCACAGACCTGTTTCCCATTCTCGAACTGGGAACCAGTGCAAAAATGCTTTCAATTGTACCCCTTCTGGCAGGCGGAAGCCTTTTCGAAACCGGCGCAGGAGGCTCTGCTCCCAAGCACGTACAGCAATTTGTAGAAGAAGGGCATTTGAGGTGGGATTCAATGGGAGAAATATTGGCCCTCGCCGCGTCCCTCGAAGACCTGGGACATAAAACCAACAACAAAACAGCCAGCATTCTATCAGAAACACTAAACGAGGCAACCCGCGTATTTTTAAACAACAGAAAATCGCCCTCGCGCATAGTACACGAATTGGACAACCGCGGAAGCCATTTTTACCTCGCCCTGTACTGGGCACAAGCACTGGCTCAACAAAGCGAAGACCCGGCACTTCAAGTGCGATTTGCAAAATTAGCACAACAACTCGAAGCAAATGAAACAACCATCATTGACGAACTCAATGCAGCACAGGGTCCACCCGTTGACATGGGCGGTTATTATCTCCCAGACACCGAAAAAATAACATCGGCCATGCGCCCGAGCGCAACATTCAACGCCATATTAGAAGGAAGAAGTTAGAAGTAAGAAGTTAGAAGTCCACCCCACGTCACCCCAGAGCAAGTGCTTCTTCACACTTCCTCCTTCACACTTCACACTTCCCTCTCCCCCTCCACCACACGCAACAACACCTCTGTCGTCGTCAGCAGATCCAGCACATTGTGATGCAAGATATCGCGCATTTGCACGGCATTTCCCGACTTGACAAACCGGTGATACGCATTGGGAATCTCCGCGCCTGGAATATCGCCCTGCCGGGTGCGGCGGCAAATATATTGTTCCAGAGTCTGCAACTTGCAATTGGGCAACTGCCTGCCCCAAATGCGACGTCCCACATGCAACATATCGATATGTGCTTGTCGCAGCCGGAACGGCACGCCCATAA
>JAPPAB010000129.1 GCA_026705765.1 Gemmatimonadota bacterium | reverse complement strand
TGAAAGACAGAGCTTTGATCCCGGAAGGCAATCTGGCGGAAGTGAAGTACGAGGATCTCGTAGCTGATCCACTGCGCGAAATGGAACGCATTTACGCGGCACTCGGATTATCCGGTTGGGAAAACGGAGGAAAGCAGGCAGTGATCGAGTACCTGAGCACACTTTCGGACTACCAAAAAAATACATTCGAGCCGGACCCTGTCGCTATGGAGCGCATCTCACGGTCCTGGCGATTTGCCTTTGAAGAATGGAATTATGAACTACCAGTAAAGCGATAGACCAGCCTCAATCTATGTGCCAGTTTTAGATAAAATCCCTCGCATTAGCCTCCACCATCACCTCAACAGCCGTCAGATGCGCTGCAACGCGTACATCCATCGGCTGTGCTGTCGGGCTTTCTGACGTCACCAGATGACCCGTATGCCCTCTCTGATACAAAGCAATGGGAATACCCTCCCCGTACTTCCGCCTCGACACCTCCATATTAGGATGAATCACCCCATTGACCGCAACCTCGTCCTCAATCTCCGACTGTTTGTTAATCGGACACACCAGTGCCACCCGCGCCACCATCGCCCGCCCCAGAGACCCCCGGTCTCCAAACATCTCGTACAAATAAAAACCCGGACTCTCCCAATCCTCGTGCAAATCGATCACACCTGCAAAAACCCGTCCTTCTACAAAACCCTTCAAAATCTCAATCTCGGGCACGTCATCGCGCAAAAACGCCCAATTCACATCCATCTCCTGTGCATTGAGCCGCGCATTGTGAACATAGCTCCACGGGCACAAACACGGAATAACTTCAAAACGCACCCGATCAGCCCAGCGATCCCACTCCCCCTCTAAAAAAGCGAGCGCAGCCTCCACGCCAGCCGGTTCATCGCCGTGCGTCCCCCCATTAATATAAACAACAGGCACGTCTCCCCTGCCAGCAGACACGCGCAAAACCGGCAACCCTTCAACCTCCCCCAACTCATACACATCAACACCAGACACCGCTTCCACCCGCTTAACAACAGCATCGTAATCTCGTTGAACCATCACATATCCCGAAGCGCATCAATCACCCGCGCGTGAATCTCGCGGGCACTCACCACCACCCCGCGATTATCTTCCATCTGTGCAGCAGACACAAAATCCAGCGGCCTGCCAAACATATCGCTCACCTCTCCACCAGCTTCCTCAACAATAAGAGCACCCGCAGCGTGATCCCAGATATTCTCGCGATAACCCGGATATTCTGGCGACGGCAACCTCAAATACAACGCCGCATCGCCGCGTGCCACCGCACCGTATTTCACCTGACTATCCATCCTGAGCGACGACGATTCAATACCCACCGCACGAGCCACAGCTTTGTGTGCATCGTGATCACTGTGTGACGACTCCACGCTCTCCGCAAACCGCCACGCAGGTTCATCAATCCGAACATCGGCAACATCGCCACCCGCAAGAGGCATCGCCCGCGAACCTTCTCCCCGCGCCGCCACAAATAACACCCCACAATCGCCCTCCATATCCTCCATATCCACCGGCAGAGCCGGACACGCAAGCGCGGCAACCTTCACCTCACCGCAATCAATCAGTGCCAACGCCACCGCATATTGGTCTCCACGCAAAAAGCCCTTTGTACCATCAATGGGATCAAGCGTCCAGAAACGCTCTGCAACATCCCCATTACCCGCATCAATCCAATCGCAAATTGTACCCTCATCCGCCTGTGCATACGCCCGAACAAACTCGCACACAGTCTTCTGCATCGCCGTTTGCTCTCCACCCCGAAGCACCGACGCATCTTCCTCCGCCACAATCGGATCCTCTGGAAAAACCGACTTTAATCGTCTGCACACAAGCGCCTGCGAGCCAAAATCCGCAACCGTCACCGGACTGCGATCCTCCTTCTCCATCGCTCCAACAAGTGATTTTCGCACATCGACACAAAGCCGCGCAGCCTCGCGCACAGCCTCAACAGCGACCTCGCGCTCCCGATCATATCCCATAAACACCCCTATTTCTTTTGCACACCAAAATGATCCATCTCGCCGCGATCAATCCAACTCGGCAATCTAATCTTCTCCGACATCTTCCACGCCGTCAAATAGAGTGAAACCGTAAAACCCGCAGCCCTCTTTGCATGCTTCTCTGCAAAAGCGCGCACTGCAGGCTCACTCTTCCAATCTATATCCTTTGGAATGAGATACTGCTCCATAGACAACGCGGACTCAACCTCTCCAAAACTCTCGTGCATCTGTGCCACAATACCCACCATCAAACTATCCACGGGCGCAGCAGTCAAACCCTCGGCAATATCTTCGGGTCTCAAATCCAAATTTTGAAGCAACCCATCAATCTTCTCGTGAATGCGCGTCATCGACGACTTGCCATCTACAACCCGACCATTCCAGTGAATCGTCAAATTCAGAGGTTGACAAACCTCCTGAGCAAAATGCGCCACATACCCGGCGTATATCAAACACTTATTCTGAACAAACGGACTCTCGGGCCACTTGCGAAACTCTGCAAAAGCCAGAGCGAGTTGCCCGGTATATTCCGCTGTCACGTACGGCAACAGCCCCACCTGCTCTGACCTCTTCCCCAACTCTGCACAGCGTCTTGCAAACGCGTACCGCGACGCGGGCAAATCCGCCGCCTCAAACAACTCCATATTAAAATAATGAACCGGATGACCAGCCTTCTCCAGATGAAGCGTACCGCGATTCTTTGCAACATCCGGATCAACAGCCGCATGAGCAACCATACCCGCGCCAGCCCTGAGAAAAGCAGGCGCATCTGGCGGGAGCGCCTGAACAGCCGCCCTTGTCAAAATGCCGTGCCCTCGCGGCCACCAGCCCCAGGCGGAAGATCCAAATACAAACAGTACCAATAAAACCATACCCAATCGACGCATCGATAATCTCCTTGAATAGAATCGGCGAATAGACGAACCCCGCCCAACCACCCAAAACCTCTGGATTGCGGCTAAAACCATGCCGCAATGACGGCTTTCATGTACATTACCTGTTTCATTGATTCGCTGATTCGTTGATTCGTTGATTCGTGCTTTTTACTCCCCGTCCCAAACCTCTCGCTTCACATAATCTGCAATCTCCAAACGCTCGGACAATCGCCAGGCAGTCAAATAAAGCCGCGCGGTAAACCGCGTCGCAGCGCGGGCGCGATCTTTTGCAAAAGCGATCACCTCGGCATTCGGTACCCAATTCTCCTCATCATATCTGGGAATATTCGGTCCCATTTCATAAACCCGGTCAACCAGTGCAAACCCCTCCTCAAACTCCCGCATAATCTCAGACATCGTGTTTTCAAAAGGCGTCACATCCTGATCGCGCGACAAATCCCCTGGCTCCATCTTCAAAAACTGCACCAGGCCATCCACCTTCAGATGAATACCCCTCTGCAACTTTTCGCCCCCCTCCTGCACGCGTCCATCATAGTGAATCGTCAAATGCAAAGGCTGGCACATATCCTCGGCATAGTGCGCGAGAAAACCCGCATAAATCAGGCACTTACTCTGAATATGCGGATTATCGGGCCACTTGCGAAACTCTGCAAAAGCCACCGCTAAACGCTCTGTCCACTCATTCACCGCATAAGGCACAAAACCCATCTTCTCGGGCGACACTCCATGCTCATAACACAACTTCACAAACGCATAGCGACTCTCGGGCAACGCCTCCACATCGAGCATCTCGCGATCCAAAAAATGCTCGGGATACTCTGCGCCTCGCACCTGTGGCGTACCCCGATTCTTACCCATATCCGGATCAATACTCAAATGCGCCACCGTCTTTGCCCCCTGCCTGAAAAACGCGGGAACCTCATCGGGCAACGCCGCCACAGCGGACAAAGTCAGAATATGATGCCCCTCCAGCAACCAGCCTCGAGCGGGGGAACACACCCCTGCCAAAAGCAAAACAGAAATAGCAAATCGTTTGATCATTAATACCCCCTGTAAATGCATAGGCAACCACAGATGGACACGGACAAACACAAAAAAAGTAAAACCTTCTGGATCGCGGCTCAACACCATGCCGCGATGACGGCTTTTATGTACTGCACAAACCGCTGACAGCTGTCACACATAAAGACAGCGGAGAAACTCAGAAAGTTTCTCCGCTATCAAAAATGGCGGGAATGTGTGGGAATCGAACCCACCAAGCGTGGGGTTAGCACGCAACAACGGGTTTGAAGCCCGCGGGGGACACCAGTTCCCCATCCACTCCCAATCACGCTCGCACCTCAACCTCACCGGGATGTTCTGAAACCACCTCGCCAATATCTCGACCCATCACACCGCGCTCAATGAGTGCCCCAAGAAAGGCATCAGCCACATCGGACGCAAGTGCAATTAACAGGCCACCAGAAGTCTGCGGATCAAAAAACAAACGCCTCAAAGCCTCATCAACATCATCGGCAAACCTCACCGCATGCCCTCGCGCCGCCCGATTGCGCCGCAAACCACCGCCCTCGCGCTCCTCTGCAATCTGCAAAGCCAGATCAAAACGCGGCACATCAGAAGCACGAATGCAAAACCCAACGCCACTCGCCTGCGCCATCTCCAACCCGTGACCGAGCAACCCAAATCCAGTAATATCCGTACACCCATGCGCTTTATATACAACCATCTCCTCGGCTGCGATGTGATTCAACTGCACCATAGAATCCACGGCAATCTGCAACCCATCTTCATCGATCTCGTCATTTTGATACGCATCCGACATCAAACCCGTACCCAGCGGCTTGGTCAAAATCAGACGATCGCCCACCCGGGCACCCGCATTGGTCTTCACATCATCTGGATGCACAACCCCCGTCACAGACAACCCGAACTTAGGCTCCACATCCTCCACAGAATGTCCACCCACCAGAACCGCACCGGACTCCGCCACCTTCTCCTGTGCCCCTCTTAAAACCTCGGCAATCACCTCTGGATCGACATCATCACTCGGAAACCCGCAAATATTCAACGCAGTAATCGGTCGCCCCCCCATCGCATACACATCGCTCAGCGAATTGGCTGCCGCAATCTGCCCATACGCATGCGGATCATCGACAATAGGCGTAAAAAAATCCACCGTCTGAATAAGCGCCACATCCTCAGAAATCCGAAACACGCCCGCATCATCAGCCGTATTCATCCCCACCATCAAATCGGGATGTACTACCTGTGGCAACTTTTTCAAAATCACATCCAGCACCGCTGGATCGAGTTTCGATGCTCAACCACCGCAACTGACGAGCTGCGTCAATCTTCTACCGCGATACTTCATTTTTTCAACTCCTCATCTTCTCTCGCCATCTGTTCCTTTTGCCAGCGATAATCGACCTTGCCATCGTAAAACATCCCGGGATTCTCTATCGCCCACAACTGCTTTCGAATCAACCAATTTTTGGGATCCAGAACATAAGCGCGCTTTAACTCTGCAATCGCGTCTTCGCGCTTCCCCTGTTTTAACAACGCGATAGCGCGCTGAAATTTCGCATCGGCCTCCTGCTCATCTGCAGTCAGCGCGCGGGGTTTCGCACCCTTATCCCCATCGCGCCATGCGCCAGGAATAGCCCCCGATGTTATCCACTCAACCAATTCTTCGCGCAGCGTCTCCTTGTCAATATTAACGCTACCAACACTGCGAACAAGTCGCCCTTCTTCATCTACAAAAATCCCAACCGGAACAAATTTGACATTATACGCCTTGCCAATCGCGTTATGCTGATCCAGCAATGCGCGATATGTACCGTTGGCTTTTTCAACCCAGGGCCTGGCAACCTCGGCACCCTGCGCATCCTGAGCAATAACCACCACCTCAACCTGTTCACCGTACTCCTGATAAAACGCTTGCCATCCAGGCAACTGAGCGCGGCACCCTCACCAGGACGCCCACATAAAAAACGCCGTCTTCTTACCGAGAAAATCACTCAGAGAAATCATCTCCCCAGAGTACAAATCCGGCAGTGTAAACGCAGGCGGCGCATGCCCAATGCTCAGGCCAACATCATTCATTACAGGCTCCAAAGTCTTCACAGATTCCTCCCCTGACAGCGTATGAGCCGACCCATTTATCAACAAGAACAACACAAATATTATTTTTTTCATCTCGTATCCAATCTAACAGAATTTGAACAATGTGCAACACACAAGCCGGTTTTCATCTCGTATCCGGACCCGTGAACATTAAACCGCTCGGCAATCATCTCACCGAGCGGCTTGACATGCAACGGACATTATTTTTTTCTAACCGTACAGATGTGCCACATAATCGCCATACCCATTGTACATCCGGGTGGGCACGCGATCCATCGTCCCAATCAGCCGCTCCGTTGCCTGAGACCAGCGCGGGTGCGGCACATTGGGATTTACATTAGACCAAAAATCGTACTCAGCAGGAGCCACCTTATTCCAGAAAGTCGGCGGTTGCCGTTTCGTGAACTCGATCTTCACAATAGACTTAATACTCTTATACCCGTACTTCCACGGCGTCACCAACCGAATAGGTGCCCCGTGCTGTTTGGGCAACGCATGACCGTAAATACCCGTCGTGAGCAACGTCAGTTCATTCGTCGCCTCTTCCATAGTCAGCCCCTCAAAATAGGGCCACGGATACCAGGACTGCGTCTTGATGCCCGGCGCCTGATCCGGACGATTGAAAGTCACCATCCGCACGTATTTTGCCGACGATTTGGGCTGCACATAATCGATCAACGCCTTCATAGGAAACCCCGTCCACGGCACCGTCATCGCCCATGCTTCCACGCACCGAAACCGGTACACGCGCTCTTCCAGCGCGAACCGCTTGAGCAAATCGTCCAGATCATACGTCCCGGGCTTCTCTACATAACCCGAAATCTCCACCTCCCAGGGACGCACCTCAAACTTGTCTGTCAACTCGTGAACCTTGCCCTTATTCGTGGTAAACTCGTAAAAATTATTGTACCGCGCGGCGACCTTCTCCCGCGTCAATTCTCGCTCCACCGTGTACTTTTCATTGCGCTTTGCCGGATACAAACCCGGTAGCGAGGGAGGAACTTCCACCTCAAACTCATCTTCTGCTGTCGCGCAACCTGCGCCAATCACCGCGCTTGCGCCTGCAACACCTATAGCCTGCATAAAGCGCCGACGATTCAGGTAAATATGTTCGGGCGTAACCTCGCCTTCGGGCAACTGCCAGCCTTTGGGAACATGGATAAAAGCCATTGCATGCCTCCAATCAAATGCAAAAGCGAATCAACGAATCAGCGAATCAGCGAATCAACGAATCAACGAATCAACGACGGAGTTTGTAGCGACTTTGGGTGGCAGGGCGGGGTTCGTCTATTCGTCTGTTCGTCTATTCGTCACCGCTGATCCATCGCCACATAATCGCGTTTATCTGCGCCCGTATAAATCTGGCGCGGACGGGCGATCTTCTGTTCGCTATCCCCCAGCATCTCTTTCCACTGCGCCAGCCAACCGCACGACCTTCCCACCGCAAATAACACCGTCATCATCCGCGTGGGCAATCCAATCGCCTGATAAATAATACCCGAATAAAAATCCACATTGGGATACAATTGCCTGGAAATAAAATACTCCTCCTGCAGGGCAATCCGCTCCAACTCCAGCGCAATATCAATCAGGGGATTTTTACCCGTCACCTCAAACACATTATACGCGGTCTCTTTGACAATCGCCGCCCTGGGATCGTAATTCTTGTAAACCCGATGCCCAAACCCCTGCAACACCACTTCTTTGTTCTCCACCCGCTCGATATAAGCCGGCACCTTATCCACCGAACCGATCTCATTGAGCATATTCAGCACCGCCTCATTCGCGCCCCCGTGTGCCGGACCGTAAAGTGCCGCTGCTGCGCCAGCCATAGACGAATACGGATCTGCCCCCCCACTGGCAATACCCCGCATAATACTGGTAGATAAATTCTGACCGTGATCGGCGTGCAAAATGAGCAACACTTCCAGCGCGCGCTCGAGCACCGGATCAGCCCGATAGGCCTCTCCCTCCGTCCCAAACAACATATTCAAAAAATTGCCGTAAAGCCCCAACCCGAGATCTGACGACACATAAGGCAGACCCGCACTGCGGCGATGCACCGCAGCACCTATGGTCGCAACATTGCCAATCAACCGACAAATATGACGAAGTTGTGCCTCTTCGGTTCCAAAATCTCCCTCATCGTCGTAAAAAACCGACAGCCCCCCCAGCGCACCCACCAGCATCCCCATCGTATGAGACCCTTTGGGAAAACCATCGATAAAAGACAAAATATCGTCTGAAACCACCGTTTGAGAATTTACCTGCTCGGAAAACCTATCCAATTGATCGCGGCTGGGCAACTCGCCATAAACCAGCAAATAAGCCACTTCGAGATACGAAGACGCCGCCACCAACTGCTCAATGGGATACCCGCGATAGCGCAAAATCCCCTTCGCCCCATCGATATACGTAACCGCACTGCTGCAAGACGCTGTATTGACATACGACGGGTCGTATCCCAACAGGCCAAAATCATTATCCGAACCCTTGATCTGGTTCAAATCTGCCGAACGCACATGGGCACCGTCCTCAGAATACGTGCCATAAGCAATAGGTAAATCATACGTTTCATCTGTCCGATTATCAATAACTGTAAGTGAATCCTTGCTCATCACAAGCCCCTTTCTCATAATCCGCCCATTTGGAGGAGAATTGTTCTGCTACTGCGCTATAACCTGATAAACTCTACGAGGACTGCTCTGATCTGCGGGATCGGACTGCACAGAAACCGCATCAAAAACGCGCCGCAGTGCCCGTTCATAAGACGATCCAGCCGCACAAATCGCAAGTGCCCCACCCGCCCGAAGTCGCATTTGCAACACACGCAACATCGACAAACTATAAGCCTGGCGATTCTCTGCTCGTGCCACCTGATCTGGCCCAACATCAATATGCATCGCAATACCGTGATAATTGCGCGGTGAACCCTGCACATAAGAACAAAAATCGCCCACAATAAGCTCGACCCGTGCGTCATTCAGCAAATCGGCATTGGTCAAAAAAGTGCGATTCCACTCTACAATTTGCGGCTCAATTTCCACCACACAAACGGACTGCACAGCCCTGTGCTTCAGCACCTGCCTCAGCGTCACGCCCAATCCAAGACCACCGATCAACACATCGGCATATCTCTGATCTGGAGAAATACCAGATAGTGCGAGATCGGCAAGTGCGATCTCCAAATCGGAACTGCTACTCGCAATCGCACACCCGTTTATAGAAAGCACATGATGCATCTGCTCGTCAACGGTCACCGCGTCAAGCCGAAAATTTCCATTTTGCGACTGAACCGATGCCACATGACTTCGCGTACTATCGCTCTGCATTCATTGCGCCTTTTTTACTAAAAATCCAATTTGGACAAGTATTACAATATAACGGAGATTCCAAAATATTCAAACACATTTGGTCGAAAAAAAACGATCAGCCATCAGCTTTTAGCTGACTGCTGACCATTCATTCCCACTTGATTTTTCAAACGCGAATCCCTTTATTGACGCACCGTCCAACAGGAATACACTTATGAGTCAACACATCGGCAACATTGAAATCATTGCGACACACATCCCTCGCGGGAACTATCGCTCAGTACTCTTTGATTTTGACGGCACATTGTCGCTCATTCGCCAGGGGTGGCGCGAAATCATGATCCCCATGATGGTCGAAGTACTCTCTGAACTCAACACCGACGAAACCGAAGCGGAACACCGCGTTCTGGTCACCGAATTTATCGACCGCCTCACCGGCAAACAAACCATCTACCAGATGATTCAGCTCTGTGAAGAAATCCAAAAACGCGGTGGCACACCAGACGATCCGCTCGCCTACAAACAGCGCTTTCACGACCTGCTCAACGCCCACATAGCCCATCGCATTCGCGGCCTCGAAACAGGCGAGATTAATCCCAACGATCTCATGCTGCCCCATACCCGCGCACTGCTCGACAACCTGTCCAACCGCGGCCTGATGCTTTATTTAGCCAGCGGCACCGACTTCGTCTTTGTCCGCCGCGAAGTCGAATTACTCGGCCTTACGACCTACTTTGAAGACCGCGTCTTTGGCGCATTGGATCAGCACGAAAACTTTTCCAAAGCCATGGTCATTCAGGACATCCTCAAAACCCATGCCATAGACGGCCCCGAACTACTGGGATTTGGCGATGGATACGTCGAAATCGAAAACGTAAAAGCTGTGGGCGGCACCGCAGTCGGCGTTGCATCAGACGAAGTCAAACGCGAAGGCATCAATACCTGGAAACGAAACCGCCTCATCGAAGTCGGTGCAGATATCATCATCCCGGAATACCGCGAGCAAAAAACCCTCATCGCGTATCTGTGTGATTAACCACCCTAAAGGAGTTGACATGAAAATCACCAAACTCGAAACCTTTCTCGTCAAACCGCGCTGGCTCTTTCTCAAAATGCACACAGACGAGGGCCTCATTGGCCTTGGCGAACCTATCCTCGAAGGACGCGCCCGTACCTGCGCTCAAGCCGTAGCAGAACTCGAACCCTATCTCATCGGCAAAGACCCCCGTCGCGTGGTCCATCACTGGCAGGCCATGTATCGCCATGCATTTTATCGCGGCGGACCCATTCTCACCAGTGCTCTATCCGGTGTTGAACAAGCACTTTGGGACCTCGCCGGAAAAGCCGCGAACATGCCCATCTATGAAATGCTCGGCGGCCCCCTGCGCGACCGCATCAAAATGTACAAAGGCACAGGAGGGGGCGGCACACCCGAACAGGCTGCTGCCGCAGTAAAAGAGCGCAAAAAACAAGGATTTATCGCCATAAAGACCGGACCGGCCAAAATTCGCCCGGCGCGCATCGTCGAAACCCCGGCCTTTATCGATCACGCCGTCGAAACATTTGCCGCCATGCGCGAAGCGGGCGGGCCGGACTTTGACATCGCCATCGACTTTCACGGCGCCATATCACCACAAACCGCTGCCATACTCATCAAAGCCCTCGAACCCTACCAGCCGATGTTTGTCGAAGAACCCATCCAGTGTCAAGACATAGAAGGCATGGCAGAACTCGCGCGCAAAACCCACTTGCCCATCGCAACGGGCGAACGCATCTTCACCAAATGGGGCTTCCGCGACCTCCTCGAAAAACGCGCCTGTTCCATCATACAACCCGACCTGTCACACGCTGGCGGCATCTTCGAGACCCGTCTGATCGCAGGCATGGCCGAATCCTATTACGCAGCCGTTGCCCCACACTGCCCACTCGGCCCCATTTCATTAGCCGCCTGCATCCAACTCGACGCCAGCATACCCAACTTCCTCGCGCAAGAACACACCATGTTTGGCGAAGACTACCTCAAAGAACCGTTCCAATTCAAAGACGGCTACGTCGAATTGCCCAAAGGTCCCGGCCTTGGCATTGAACTGGACGACGACAAAATGGAAGACAAAATTGGCCACGACTGGACCAATCAAAGATCCCTTCACCCCGACGATGGATCGGTCGTTGATTGGTAAACTGAAAAAGCGCGAATAGACGGAGCGGGGTAAAACTGGTCGTTTCCCAGACCAGTTCATAGACGAATGGAGAGACATACTGATTTTGGGAGGATGGGCGGGGTTCGTTGATTCGTTGATTCGCAGATTCCTCAAGGAGACCGCATGTCACAACTCACTGGAAAAGTCGCACTCGTCACCGGCAGCGGGCGGGGTATTGGTCGCGCCATTGCCATCGCCTTTGCCACAGAAGGAGCCGACCTCATACTCGCCGCACGCACGACCGAACAACTCGACGCCGTTGCCGAAGAAATTCGTGCCCTCGGTCGCAAAGTTCTGCCCGTACCTACCGATGTCACCAACCGCCAGAGCGTAGATGCGCTGGCAGAAAAAGTCCGCGGAGAATTTGACCGCCTGGACATCCTCGTCAACAACGCGGGCGGCGGCATAGAGCGCAACAGCATCCTCGACAGCAATCCCGATCCCTGGATCGAAACCATCGCCGTAAACTGCATCAGCGCCTACCTCGTCTCGCACGCCCTGCTACCCCTCATGATCGAATCCGGCGGTGGCAGAGTTATCAACGTGGGATCGGGCATGGGCCACCGCCCCAGAGCGGGCAATTCTGCGTATAACGTCGGCAAAGCCGGCATGTGGATGTTCACCCAATGCCTGGCCGAAGAAGTCTGGGAGCACAGCATCACAGTCAACGAACTCATCCCAGGCCCGGTAGCCACACATCTTACCGGAGATCGCATGAGAGTGGGCGGTCCACCGCCCTTTGCACCCAGCGAAGTCGTCAAAGCGCCCGAAGACGTCGTCCCCCTCGCCCTCTTCTTAGCCACCCAACCCGACGGGGGACCGACCGCTCAAACCTTCAGCCTGACCCGTCGCCCGATTTAACCCCATCCCAAAAGGAACAACTATGTCAAAAAAAATCATCGCCTACGGCATGGACGGCTTTATCACCCCCATGATGAAATACTTTGCCGACGAAGGCGTCATCCCAACTTTTAAACGCCTGCTCGACGAGGGCGCAGTCAACGAAACCTTCCCCTCCTTCCCGGTCTGGACACCCACCAACTGGGCAACCCTCTCCACTGGCGCACACACCGGCACACACAGTGTCACGCGCTGGCGCGTCGAAGTAGGTCCTGGCGAACGCATCAACTCTTTTCACGGCCGTGCCAACAACGCCCAGCGCCTGTGGAACGCCCTCGAGCGCGAAGGACTCAAAGGCGTTGCCCTGCACTATCCGGCAGCGCATCCATCAGGCGTGGAAAAAGGATATGTAATCGACGGTTTTGGTCACCCCGGACACGCCAGCACCGACTATGAAATCGCCGCATCACAGGCTTATACCACCGCCGAACACGTCGAAGAAATCGTGGAAATGGACCACGACGGCACAGCCGTTCGCAGAAGACAGCGAAGCATAGAACCCATCCCCGCACTATCGCCCGCAGATGGCTGGACCAATCTCCCTCAAAGCACTGCCCCGCCCCTCGCTTCCACCATTGAAATCCACGCGCGCCTCGGCGGAGACATCAACCGCTTTCACCTGCTCGTCTTCGCCAGCGCCAACAGCGGATACGACACCCTGCGCGTCTGCCGCTCCCAAAATGGCAACGACCACATCGCCGAAACCAGCACGGGATCGTGGAGCAACTGGGCCATCGAACCCTTCTACATCGAAGGCCGAGATCAATGCGCCTCTGTGCGCTTCAAACTTCTCGAACTCGAACCCGATGGCTCCCATCTCAAGCTCTACCGCTCTCAAATCACATATAGCGACGGCTTCACATATCCAGACGACCTCGCCAACGAACTCATCCAGCGATTTGGCCCCTATCAAGAACACGCCTCAATGACCCCCTACACATCTGGCATGACCGACTATGACACCGCCCTTGAAGAATGCGAATACCAGGGCCTCTGGTTTGCCGACGTCGCCAATTATATGCTCCACGAAAAAGATGCCAATTTCTTCATCTGCCACTGGCATCTCTACGACTACATCAACCACATCCACCTCGACGGCGTCGATCCGGTTTGCCCCGCTTACGATCCCGACAAAGCCGACGACATCATGCACCTCTTCCGCAAAGCCTACATCGTTGGCGACAAAATCCTGAAACGCATGTGGGATGCCGCCGATGACAGTACATACGTCGGCGTACTTTCCGATCACGGCGCATCGCCAGATGTGCGCATCGCCAATATCCGAAAATTCCTGCACGACAGTGGATTCACCGTCCTGAAAGAAGACGCCAGCGACGGCGTCGAGCGCGATGAAGTCCTCGAACGCGAGATCGACTTTGAAAAAACTCGCGCCTACCTCAAAGACGACAAGGGATTCGACATCTGGATCAACGCCGAACCCGGTCCCAAATTCGACGAAATCGAACGCGATGTCCTCCTCGCCCTTCGCACCTGGGTCGATGAAGAAATCGGTCGCAATGTCGTTGCCATCGCCCTGCCCAGACGCGACGCGTACATACTCGGGCAATGGGGCGACCAGTGCGGCGATATCATCTTTGCCTGGGATCACGGATTCGTCAGCGGGTATTACGGTCAATGGAAAGGCATTGTGGGCGGCGGCTGCGTAGGCGCTCCCGAAGTCTTCGGCGCACACCACGGCGGCTTCATCCCCACGCGCAGCGACATCTCATCGAGCTTTGGTTCTTTTTTCTTATCGGGTCCCGGCATCAAAAAAGGCTACGAGCGTCCCACCGACAAACTCGGCTACATCCACGCCGCAGACGTCGTCCCCACCCTTTGCCACATCTTCGGCATTGCGCCACCAGACCAGAGTCAGGGCGCGGTTGCCTACGATATACTCGAAGGGCATGAAATGGTGCGGGAACGACCTGAATAAAGAGAACATGACACAACAATTTGCTCTTATTCTTATCGCCTACCTGACGATTACATCCTGTACCGCCACGAAGGGTGCAACCGAGGCTGAGTTCAGCTTCACTTTTCAAAGCGATGCCGAAGGCTGGACAGCCGGATTTGCCGATCTTCCCGCCAACTTCGATCCATCAATCTACGAACTCGACTCCGGTTATCGCCCTCTGCCACCAGGTCTCGAAGGCAATGGCCTCTACATCCAGGGACACAATCGCAGCGATGACCTCTTCATGTTTTTCAAGAGGCGGATTGACGGACTTAAGGCAGATGCGACCTACGCGGTATTCGCCTCCCTCGACCTGGCGACCAACGTTCCGTCCAACACCTTTGGCATCGGTGGCTCTCCCGGCGAGAGCGTGTACGTAAAAGCGGGCGCATCTACCGTTGAACCTGTAGCAGAAGGGGAAAACCTCAGACTGAACATCGACAAGGGAAACCAGTCCAACGGCGGCGCGTCAATGGTCGTTATAGGAAACGTCGCTCATCCCGAGGTTAGCGGCAGAGAGTTTCGGCTCAAGTCTCTTGACAACGCCGACAATCCAGTGCATGTCACTACTGACAGCAAGGGCGGGATCTGGTTGATCGTCGGTACCGACTCTGGCTTTGAAGGACTGAGCACATTCTACTACGCCCGCATTGCCTACACACTCAAAGTAGTGGAATCCCCCAACTCGGGAGCTTCACTTCTCGGGCCGAATGACCGGAGTGTGGATTAGGTTTGTGCGGCACTCAATATTCATTTGTTGTGGTGAAATGACCTATAAAGCTTTTTTAAAATTTTTCTTTTCATGCCTTCGGCGACTTACTTTTTTTCAGCAGCAAAAAAAAGTAAGCAAAAAATGCCGCTCTCAAACGCCGAGGGGCTGGCACAGCGCAAACCGTTCTTGTGGCAATACGCCATACAATGGCCTGCACAGTTGGGATGCCATAAAAATGTCTGCTGCGAGACGGACTCACGCGCTGTGCGAAATGGTTTGAGTCGATAAAGATGCTGATGGCTTATTCTTTTCATTTATGCACACTCCTAAAAAGAATGATATGCTTGATATTCACAACCTTATGGCGGACCTATCCCAACACCGCCCGATATTCCATTCAGAAGCAGATTTCCAGCATGCTCTCGCATGGCAGATTCACGAGGTAATGCCAGATTGTGAGATTCGTCTGGAGTGGCCCTATCGAATAGAAAAAAACTGGCACCTGGATATCTGGATCCCGTCTCAAGGAATTGCAATTGAACTGAAGTTCGCTACTCGAAAGCTGGAATGTGAACGGAACGGCGAGCATTTTTCCCTTCGTGACCAAAGTGCCCAAGATGTGAAGCGGTACGACTTCCTTAAAGACATCCAGAGACTCGAGCAAGTAGTGAGGGATGGAAACGCCGATGCAGGATTTGCAGTTCTACTAACAAACGATCATTTATATTGGCAAGAACCAACGCGCAATACAACAGATGCATACTTTCGCTTCCATGAAGATCGAACAGTACCGGCGGGCAAGGTGTTGAGGTGGTCTAAAGACACCAGCCCAAAAACACAAAAAGGGAGAGAAGAGCTTTGCTTAAAGAGTTCATATCACCTGCGCTGGCAAGATTACGGAGAGGAAAGAAACCCATTGTTTCGATATCTCGCAGTCTCAATTAAATGAGATTCTAAAAAAAACAGGGAGTGCTGGTCATACAGAGCTTCAGAATACAGAAAAGGGCTTGCAAGGTAGAATCGCAAGCCCTTTTACATTTATATGAGATTCTCTTTACTGCCCAAAACCAGAATAAAGATCAAAAAATCTGTAAAACTAATCCGTCCATCAGCATTCGGATCATATCATGCATAGTAGTTTGCGTGACCAACAGCATAACCAAAATAAGACGGGATTTGAAAAAGGCAAGACTACTTTTTTCAAATCTGAGTATATTATGTCACGGACTAACGGCAGTAGAGATTGCTATGGGGAAGCCATCCGGACCACAGATGAACCGTGGTCGCAATTGTACAGCTCCAACAGAAGTTCTGCTGTCTGAAAGATGATGATTTTAGACCAGGATAGGCAAATGAACGAAAATGACCAGTTAAACAGCGTTTTGGAAAAAATCCAGGAGATAGTGAAACTATCTGCCAACGGCGACTATCTCTACCGTGGAGAACCTGAATGCTACGAAAAAGTGTCTTCAGGTCTCTACCGCGAATACTCGGACATTGAGGCCGAGAATTTTGGCATTGAGGCTGTCCAAGAGGAAATTCTGGAAGCTGCCAAAAGCTATACTTCCCAAACTGACGACTTTGAAATACTGACCGAACTCCAGCATTACGGCTACAATACTAATCTCATAGATTTTACTACCAATTACAATATCGCTCTTTTCTTTGCCTGTGACAGCAGTCCAGACAAAGACGGGCGAATCATCCTGCTTCGAAAAACAAACTCCCATATCGTCGAACCACAGAGTCCAGTCAATCGCATCATTGCCCAAAAGAGTATATTTGTTCGACCATCCAAGGGTTTTATTGAGCCGGATGAGACTGTCCTCATACCGAATAATTTGAAGCAACCTCTCCTGGAATACCTACGTAATTGCCAGGACATAACTGCTGAAACCATTTACAATGATCTCCACGGATTTATTAGATATCAGAATGTCCACCACAGTGCCTATGCGGAGTTTTTCACGGGGCTTACGTACCAAGAAGAGGACTACGCAAAAGCCATCGAACATTACAGCAAGGCTATTGAACTCAATCCGAAAATAGTCAATGCCTATAACAATCGCGGCGTTGCTTACAGCGAAAATGATGAAGTTGAACGTGCTATCAAGGACTATAACAAGGCCATAGAACTAAACCCAGAGCTTGCCGAAGCCTATCTCAGTCGTGGTATATATTGGCTGCGTTTGCAAAAATGGCAAGAAGCCAGATCAGACCTGATTGTTGCCAAGAACAAGGGTGCCGATATTATCAAAGAATTTTGTGATACTTTCAAAAATGTTGCGGAATTTGAGCAAAAATATGATGTGAAATTGCCGGAGGACATCGCGGCGATGCTAACGCAAGAGTGACGGATACCAGCGACAGGAAGGGAGATAGATCAACGAGTGTAGGGCGGTTGATGAGCCAACGAGCCTGAAAGGATTTCTGAACATGTCGAAAAAAGAACTACCTGCTGAAGATGCGGGAATTGACGCTGCTGAACTTGGTATTAATACAGCCATTGAATCAATTGCAGGAGTACCTATTCCTAAGCCAGTTAGGCAGAATGCATTAAAAGCCTTTGGTCGTCTCTGTTCAGCAGCTATAGAGATACCTATTGCTTCTTGGGAAGGCATCGCTGCTGAAAAAAAAGCCCTCGCTGAAGCACGAGTAAAACTTATTGAAACGACTGCAACACAAATAGCCAACCAAATGGAAGAGGATAAAGAATATGCGCGAGTTGCTTTTCAAAAATATGGACAAAAAATCATCCGAGAACAGGTAAATCTCGACCAAATCAGCGAGGAAGCCGCACGCCAGCTTAAAGACACTGACAACGCTCAGATAGGTGAAGAGATCGGACAAATAGACGACGATTGGCTTAATCATTTTGAGAAGGAAGCCTGTCAGCGAAGCACCGAAGATATGCAGCTACTATTTGGAAAGATTCTCGCAGGAGAGATTCGCCGCCCTTCGTCCTTTTCGATTAAAGCTGTGAAGATTATGGGTGAAATAGATAAAGCAACCGCCAACTTGTTCAAGAGACTTTGCTCAATGTGCATTGTAATGGGAATCCCGGGTACGAACCAAATATTTGACGCTCGCGTGGTATCTCTATCTGGAAATGCCGGAAACAATGCACTTCAGAAATACGGATTAGGCTTTGATGAACTCAATATTTTACATGAGTATGGGTTGATCATTGCTGACTACAATTCCTGGCGTGACTATCGGTCATCCATTGCCTACAAGAACAATGTCGTCATACTTGGATTTTCACATCAAAATACTTATTGGGGCTTGTTACCCGAGGAAGAACGAAAAGATGGACAAGCACTAAAACTACATGGGGTCGCTTTATCCCAAGTGGGACGAGAGTTGCTTAACATAGTAGAAGTAGAACCGATTGAGAATTACACTAATGATCTCATTGAATTTTTTGCTAAAAGAAAACTGAAGATGGTACCAATATCAGAAGAGAAAGGAACATGAGTAAAAAAAGAAAGACTGGTTGATCTATAGTGCTATACGGAATGATGGTGACAGAGGTTGCTGTAGTGGAAATTGTCAGAATCGCGGATTTAGCAGAGGACGCGAAGGAACTGGGTGTACAAAAGGTCATCCCCTTCATTGGGGTGTGGATTGAAATTTTGACCGATACCAGCATATACTATATATTTTGAGCGCGCCCTCTACAACGGGAACGGGGTTGAAACAAAATAAAAATGTTTGATATAGTCTGGATAAAAAGCAAAATCAAAGTTGGCGAGTACTACTTTTCGAGACATGGCGATCAGGAAAGGCAAAATGACAACTTGACCATTGCTGAAGTAGAAGAAGCTCTGCTGACGGGACGAATTCTTGAGCAGTACGAAGACACGGGCAGAGGGGAAAGTTGCCTGATAGCCGGTTTTACGACACATGGCAAACCTCTGCATATTGTGTGTGGCGAAATTGCGAACCGCGTGGTCATTATTACCGTCTATATTCCAACGCCACCAAAATTCACAACCCCTTATGAACGAGGTTCAGAATGAAAACAGGATGTGCTTTTTGTGGTCATAAAGAACTCCGGTCTTGCCAAACGCAATATATTTACCGGTACGATGGCAAATTCCTTATCGTGGATGATGTGCCCTGTCTCCAGTGTGTGTATTGCGGCGAGCAATATTTTGAAGGTCAGGTATTGCGGGATATTGAAAAACGATTCAATGAACTTCATGTCCATGGACAGAAAGCGAGCAAGGAAGTTCAGATTCCCGTAGAGCACTTCACGGACCTTTGCCAGGCCTAAAGTAATCGGCAAAAAAAAGAGAACATGACACAACAATTTGCCCTTTGCATCAATAACGAAGGATACGAGACCTCTCTTGAAGTGGGTAAGGTTTATCGCATCATCCCCGATGAAGAAGCAGCCGCTCATGGCTATATTCGCATCATTGATGAAAGGGGTGAAAATTACGCTTTTGGCGACCACCGCTTTCATCGCGTTGACCTGCCCGATGCTGTTGGTGAGATGTTGGCGGCTGTGCAGCAGGTATAGCTCATAAACACATGGTACAGAATAAGGGCGTGCGAAATCGAATTGCACGCCCTTTGTGTATTAAAGTGAGACTGTCCGTTCTGATCATGACACCCACTTGAGCTTTTTTTAGTCTGGACGCAATCCCGGAGATACAGATTGATCAAACTCTGGTATGGAATACCTGTTTCGTCCGCCAAATCCTTAAAATACGCAATCACATCCGTCCCCAAACGAAGCGTGACCTGCTTTGTAAGATGTTTTGCATAGGGATTTTTGATGGATTTAGAAAAGTCGTATTCTGTTTTCATCATATGTAACACACAGCCGCATCGGATATCTCAACCCCGATCTCTCAACGAAAGAATGGAAACTATTTGACATTTTATCTTAAAGTGCACACATTATATGTACACTTTAAGGAGGAATTATGAAAGCATCTATTCTCGACTTAAGACGACGCATGAAAGATGTTTTGCTCGCACTTGACCGCAACGAAACGGTCACCATTTTTTATCGAGGCAAAGAAAAAGCCATCCTGTCTCCCACCCGAAAGCAAATAAACAAATCTGTAAAAGACCATGAAGCTTTTGGGATGTGGCGAGACAGAAAAGATACGGCAGACGTTGATGCTTACGTCCGCAATATGAGAAAAGGCCGCTTGAATGATTTTTGATACCGATGTTGTGATATGGGTCTTCAGAGGTCATGAAGGGGCTGCAAAACTCGTTGAAAGTATCAATGATCGCCAAATATCAATTGTTACGTATATGGAATTTATCCAAGGAGCGAGAAATCGGCAGGAATTAAAAAAAATCAAGGGTTTTCTCACTGATCACGCCTTTCAGACTCTACCTCTCACTGAAAATATCGGACATAGAGCATCTGTATATATGGAAGAATATACCCTTAATACAGCACTGTATCTGGCAGATGCCTTAATTGCAGCAACAGCTATTGAACATCATGTAACCCTTTGTACAGCCAACAGAAAACACTATCGCCAAATCAACGAACTCAATCTAAAAATCTTTCGTCCTTGACCTCTGACGATCATCTTTAAACTGCTACCGGCAACAGCGGAACCCGATATCCTTCCCCTGCCATCTGGGATTGAGCCGTCCGCGCTCCTGAACCCGCACGGCTGGTGCGCCATTTACCCAACTGCCGCCGCGCATCACGCGCAAGCTCCCGCTCTCTGGTCCCTGGGGATTTTCCCGCGGGCTATTGCGATAATAATCCACGCGATGCCAATCCGCCACCCACTCCCACACATTACCCGACAAATCCGCCACCTCAAAAGGACTCATACCATTGGGAAAACTACCCACAGTCGAGGGCTTGCCCACATGCCCATTAAAATTCAATCGCGTCGGATCGGGATCCTCATTGCCCCAGGGATAAATACGCCCATCGCCACCCGCGGCCTTTTCCCACTCCGCCTCGGAACACAACCGCTTGCCTGCCCACGCGCAAAAATCCTGTGCATCAAACCAGGTCACACCAACCACCGGTTGCCGCGCGGCATTAAACCCCACAGAATCGGCACACGCTGAAGGATCGCGTCCTGTAGTCGCAACGAATAATCTGTAATCCGCGTTCACCACCTCAAAGCGATCAATCCGGAAAGCATCTAAAAACACCACATGCTCGGGACCTTCATCCCGCCCAAATTCATTGGTACCCATCACAAATTCGCCCGCTGGAATTTCGACCATCTCCTCAACCAACTCGCCCTCTGATTCTGGCTGAACGGGATAATCATCGCCACAATTAGCTATCAACCCCATCCCAATGAGCACGCGCAAAAATTTTAAAATATCGCCCATTGCAGCCTCCTGAATGACATCGCTAAAACAGCGGCATCCGAAAGAGGTTGTTTATCCTTAATATCGCGTGTATTTTTGCGTCCTGGATCGCGGCTCAAAATCATGCCGCGATGACGAACGGGACGGCACGGGGACCGTCCCCTACAACACGCAATAACACCTGTGAATTAAGCCGGAGAAATCATGAACAAAGTCACCACATATTATCTCGAAATGAAATCGTCATCTTCGCTAAAAGAAAAAACAGAATCAAACGGACTGCAAGTACACGAATGCGAAATCAAACAATATCAATTTAACAAATTCCTATATCAATTCATAGGCGGACCCTGGGATTGGACAAATAAACTCTCCTGGTCAGATGAACAATGGAAAGCGCACGTAGAGAACGACAACCTGAGAACATGGCTTGCGCAGTACAAAGGCGCGCCTGCTGGGTACTACGAACTCCATAAGCAAGATGATGGCAACGTCGAAATCCTCTATTTTGGTCTGGCTACCAAATTCATCGGACAGGGCTTTGGGGGTTATCTCTTATCCCATGCAATAAAATCTGCCTGGAAGTGGGGACAAACAAAAAGAGTATGGGTGCATACCTGCACCCTTGATCATCCACATGCACTGCAAAATTACAAAGCACGGGGCCTGGAAGTCTATCGCGTGGAGACTGGCGACCATGAGTAGTGACACCAAAACCATCTGGATCGCGGCTCAAAACCCTGCCGCGATGACGAACAGAACAGTACAGGAGCCTGTCCCGTAGTGCCTTTATACGGGAACCGTCCCCTACAACACGCGAACAAACCAAGGAGAACTCATGAGACTTGAAAACAAAAACATCGTCGTAACGGGCGGTGCATCGGGCATAGGACAGGCGGCAGCGCGATGCTGTGCTCGGGAAGGCGCGCGCGTAGCCGTCGTAGATCTGGATGGAGCGGGCGTGGAACGCACCGTTCGAGAAATCGAAAACGCGGGAGGCAATGCAGCGGGATATCACGCAGACATAAAAGAAGAAACGCAGGTACGCGCACTCTTTGAAAACATCGGCAATGCCTTTGGACACATCGATGGCTTAATCAACGCCGCCGGCATCCTCGAAGGCGCACTCGTCCCGGTCGATGAATTTGATGAATTCACCTGGGACAGAGTCATAGACATCAATCTGAAAGGAAGCTTTCTCGTCTCAAAATACACCGTGCCACTAATGGAAAAAGCCAGCAAAGGCGTCATCGTACTCATCGCCTCTGGCGCAGGCGTCAAAGGCGGCAGCTCATCCGTCGCCTATGGCTCCAGCAAAGGCGGCGCCCACGGCCTCTCCCTCGTATTGGCAGCCCAACTGTCCAACCGCAACATCCGCGTCCACGGCGTATGCCCGGGCGGGATCGAAACACCGCTCAAAATGCGCGTCGTACAAAAACAAGCCGACGCCTCAGGACGCGACATCTCAAAAATGGCAGCCGGACTCGGCGACCCCGAAGGCGTGGGCAAAATACTGTCCTTCCTCGTATCTGACGAAGCCGATTATCTTCGCGGCAGCATATTCACGCGATAGGAGACCAGACCATGCGCTTAGGTGTTGTTGGCCTCTTGCCCCGGGACTTTCGCACCCTGCAATCGCCACATCTTCAGACCACCCAAAACCTCGGATTCACCGGCGGAGCCTTTCACTTCCCCGCAGAACTCTGCGAAGAAATCACAACCGCCGACACGGATCGGTGTCGCACACTCTTTGCCGAACACAACCTCGACCTCGCCCAATTCTCCATCACATATCCCGAATGCCTCTTTGATCCCGATCCAGAAATCCGAAACGCAATCATCGGCAAAATCAAAAAAGGCACAGAAATCGCCGCGGGCCTATCTGCACAAACCTATCTCCTGCGCCCGGGCAGCCGCAATCCCACCGGAAGCTGGACGCCCCATCGTCAAAATCACACGCCAGAAGCATGGGATCGCCTCATCGAAACCCTGCGAGAAATCGCCCCCACCCTCGAACAGAACGGCGTCACAGTCGTCATGGAAACCCACCTCGTCTCCATCCTCAAAAACCCGGAAACCTGCCGTCAAATGATCGAAAGCGTCGGATCGCCTAACCTGCGCCTGGTCATGGACTACGTCAACCACTTTGAAACCTTAAGCCAGGTCTATGCCAGCACCGACCGCCTGGACCACATCTTTTCCCAAATGGGCGCTTATTCCCCGGTCATGCACATCAAAGACATATCCATCGGCAAAGGGCTTGTCATCCACCTCGACGAAACCGTACCCGGCAACGGCGAACTCGACCTCGCCCACTGCTTCCGGCATTTCCAGAACCACCACCCCAACAACTACGGCCTCATCGAACACCTCAAACCCGACCTCATACCCGAAGCAGCCGCAAACACCCGCGCCATCGCCACCCGCGCTGGTGTTCCAATAACATAAAAAACGGCTCCGACCCATTGATCGGACGCCGTGAGAAACCATTCAATTCGGAGAAATCCAGCGCTTTTTCCACTCCCGCATAATGTGAAAATACTGTTGCACCTTGTGATAACGGCGCAAAATCTCGATCACCTTCAACCGCAAAACATCTTTCTGTTCCATAACGCCTCCTTATCACGTACTCCTATCCCCTTCCCGATACCGGTCTAAAATCCCCAACAATTCCTCTACCACCTCAGACTCTTCACAGAATAAATTATTCTGCTCCTCCGGATCAGAAGCCATATCGTAAAGCTGCATCGGCGGCGCATCTTCTGGCACATCTGCCTCTCTCAAACTCCAGCCCCCCGAACCGCGACAGGTCACCAACTTCCACTGATCTTTGCGAATCGCAAACTCCCCGCTAATCGAATGATGCACCGTCGCCTCCCGAATCGCATCCTCCTGATCGCCTCGCATATACGGCAAAATATCATAACTATCCTCACCCGCATCCCCTGGCAACTCCACATCGCAAATCCCGGCAACAGTCGCCAGCAAATCCGTCAAACACACCGTCTTATCACAACGCGACCCCGGTTCAATCACCCCGGGCCACGAAGCGATAAACGGAATGCGATGCCCGCCATCCCACGCATCGGACTTCTGCCCCCGATAAATATAATTTCCCAGATGATCGTACTTCTCCTTCAACCCTATCGGCTCTTCGTGACAGCCATTATCACTCGTCACAATAATCAGCGTATCATCCGCCAACCCATTGCGCTTCACCGCCGACAAAATCCGTCCAACACTCCAATCGTGCTCCGTCACATAATCCCCGTATTCCCCTGCCTGACTTCGCCCTGCAAATCGCCCCCGCGCAAAATGCGGCGTATGCGGCGAAGGTGCTGGAAAATACAAAAAGAACGGCTTATCCCCATTCTCCTTCGCGTGCTGATTGATAAACCCCTCGGCGCGAATCGTCAACTCCAGCAAACACGTATCATGCATAAACCCGGGCGCACACGCACCCCCGCGCCAAAATTCTGGCCTCGGCGAATCCGCAGTCTCCTCAACCGGCTGCTCCACCACCACCCCATCCTCAATATAACAATACGGAGCCATATCCAGCGACGCCGGAATAATAAACGAATAATCAAAACCCACCGTATGGGGGCCATCTGACAACGGCGCAGAAAAATCCACCGACTCCCCATTCGCCCGTTCAGCCCCATCTCTCACCTGCCAGCCCAAACCCAAATGCCACTTGCCCACACACGCCGTCGTATAACCCTCATCGCGCAGCAACGATGGCACAGTCATCCGCCCATCTTCGATCAACGGCTCAGAATACCCATTCAAAACCCCGCGCTTCAACCGCGAACGCCAGCAATAGCGCCCCGTCATCACCCCATATCGCGTGGGCGTACACACCGCAGAATTGCTATGTGCATCCGTAAAAATCATCCCCTCGGACGCGAGTTGATCCGTATGCGGCGTCGGAATCTTCGAATCGGGATTCAAACAACTCACATCTCCATATCCCCAATCATCGGCCAAAAGGTAGATAATATTTGGCTTGCGCATCATACAAACTCCCTTCATCATGTCTATTCAAAAGCTACAAAAATCATGATCACCGACCACCATAATACACCCATCCATACCATGACACAACCTCATTTTCTCCAAACACTCCAGCGCTTCAATTCCAACCCCCTCTTAACCATCGACGATATCACCTGGGATTTCAAAAAAAAACGATCCATCATGTTTCCCAGCGTCATCGACATGAGCGACAAACTGGACAGCCCCATTGATCGCTACTACATGTATCTCGCCTCACACGGCGGCAGAGAAATCGGCTTTGCAACCGCGCCAACGCTCGAAGGCCCCTGGACAATGCAAAAAGAAGCCGTCCTCCACATCGACAATTGCCCCGCCGTCACGGGCCACCTCAGCTCGCCCGAAATCACTTATTACAACAACCGCTTCATCCTCTACTACCACGGCGGCTGTCCGCCAGAAGTCCTCGAAGAACAAAACCGCCGAATGCCCACCCACTATTATCAACGCATTCAAAACTCAGGCGCAGCCACCTCAACCGACGGCATCCACTTTGATGTACATCCCAACAACCTCCTCCTCCCCATCACCACACCCGATCATTGGCGTGCGGCCACCAACATGTATCTGCGCGTCGTACCCACAGAAAACGGATGCCACGGCTTCTTCATGACCATGAGCCGCGAAGAAGCTGATTACAACGGTGAAACCAAAAAACTTCCCAAAGAACAACGGGCAGGTCGCTCCCATCCCACAAGCATTGGACACGCCTATTCACCCGACGGATTAAACTGGATCCTTGACGAAACCGGCGCCATCCTCACCGCCGAAGAAATATATGGGGAACACCAGCGCATTCGCCATATTGGATGCACGCGCATCGACGACACACACATCCTGGCGACCTATTCTTGTTTTTCCAACACCGATGCAACCTGTGAAAGCATCTTCGCTGCCACATTACAAATCAACGACCACGCGGTAAGCCTTGTTCAAAAACACGGCACAATCCTGACCCCCCAGGGAGAATGGGAAAAGCAAAATGTGCGCGACCCCTTTCCCATATTTCACGATAAAAAACTCTATCTCTATTACGCCGGTGGCGGAGAAAAAGGCATTGGACTGGCCATCAGCGCGTGATTGTTTGTTAATTTTATAACACGAGGTATTCATGCCCGACAAACCAAACATCCTCTGGATCTGCACTGACCAGCAGCGCTTTGACACCCTCGGCTGTTATGGCAACCCCTATGTACACACCCCCAACCTGGACCGCCTCGCCGAACAAAGCATCCTCTTTGAATACGCCTTCTCACAAAGCCCCGTCTGCACGCCCAGCCGATCCAGCTTCCTCACCGGACGCTATCCGCGCACCACGCGCTGCCGGCAAAACGGCCAATCCATACCCGGCGACGAAATCCCCGTCACCAAACTACTCCACGACGCCGGATACGTATGCGGCCTATCCGGCAAACTCCACATCTCGGTCTGCAACCCCAGCGCGTGTCACGGCACAGAACGCCGCATAGACGACGGCTATGACCAGTTCTTCTGGTCGCACGACCCGGCCCCCAGATGGCCCACCAATGACTATCACCAGTGGTTGCGCGACAAGAGCCTGAAGCGCGACGTCCAGCCCTTTCCCGGTTCCCGATACGTACAGACACTCCCCTCTGAAGAACACAGCCAGACCACCTACTGCATCCAGCGCGCCATCACCTTCATCCGCCGATGCGCTGAAGAAAACATGCCCTGGACCTTCTCCCTCAACCCCTTTGACCCGCATCACGCCTTTGATCCCCCGCGCGAAGACCTCGAACGCTACCGCGATATAATTGACGACATACCCCTGCCCAACTACACCGAAGGCGAACTCGACGACAAACCCATCTGGCAACGCATCGATCACAGCGGCTCCTACGGTGGCAAAGGCATGTATGCCTACGATCAAATGGCCGACACCGATCACCGCTGGGTCACCGCGGCGTATTGGGCCATGGTCGATGTCATCGACCGGCAGATCGGCCACCTGCTCGACTGCCTCGAAGAAACCGGACAGCGCGACAACACCTATATCATCTTCACCTCTGACCACGGCGAAATGCTCGGCGACCACGGCATCTACCTCAAAGGTCCCTTCTTCTATGAACCCGCTGTGCGCGTCCCCCTCCTCATCTCAGGACCCGGCCTTCGCAACGACGGCTCGCGATCATCTGCACTCGTCGAACTCGTTGACCTCGCACCCACCATCCTCGAATGGGTCGGACTCGACCGCCATCCCGCCATGCAGGGCCGCACCCTCCAACCGCTCCTGAAAGGCGACGCGCCCCTCGACCAGCACCGCGACGACATCTACTGCGAATATTACAACGCCATGCAGGGCCATAAAAATCCGCCCGCCCATGCCACCATGGTGCGCACCGACCGCTACAAACTCGTCGCCGCACACGGCACTGGCGGTGGCGAACTCTACGACCTCGAAACCGACCCCAATGAAACGCACAATCAGTGGAACAACCCCGACTACACCACCGTAAGACTCGACCTCATGACCCGCCTCGCCGACCGCATGGCCTGGACCGTAGATCCTCTACCTCCAAGAGAAGCCGGGTTTTAATAAGGAGTACTTCATGCCCGAAACACAACCGCGCCCCGAACACCCCCGTCCGCAATTTCAGCGCAACACCTGGTTGAACCTCAACGGCACCTATAACTTCGCCATTGACACTGGACAATCCGGCGAAGCCAAAGGCTGGCCCCAAAATCCTGCTGAGTTAGACCGCGCCATCACCGTCCCCTTCTGTCCAGAATCCTGCCTCTCGGGCATACAACACACGGACTTCATGCCCTCGGTCTGGTATCACCGAACCCTCGACATCCCCGAGGAATGGACGGACAAGCGCGTACTCCTGCACTTCGGCGCGGTCGATTACCACTGCAAAGCCTGGGTCAACGGTCGGCTCATCGGACAACATTACGGCGGCAGTTCATCCTTCACATTTGACATCACAGGCGCACTCACATCTGACACAAACCACCTCGTCGTCTGCGCCAATGACGACACGCGCTCAGGCGACCAGCCATCGGGCAAACAGTGCCCCGACCTCTATTCCCGCGGTTGCCACTACACGCGCGTCACGGGAATATGGCAAACCGTCTGGCTCGAAGCCGTACCCGAATCGCGCATCGAAACGGTGCGCATCGTACCCGACCTCGACAGCAGCCGCTTTGTACTCACCCCCACATTCAAAAACGCGCATCGCGGACACACCTTTCGCGCCGTCCTCCTCAACGGCAAAGAAGAAGTCGCGGTCTCCACCATGCCCGCCACGAGCGGCGCTGCCATGTCCTTGCGCATCAAAAACCCACAACTCTGGTCGCCAGACAACCCCCATCTCTACGACCTCCGCTTTGAACTCTGCGACGGTGACACCACCATCGACACAGTCAACAGCTATGCCGGCCTGCGAAAATTTCACATCGAAGGCCACAAATTCTACCTCAACAACACCCCCATCTTCCTGCGCCTTGTACTGGACCAGGGATTCTATCCCGACGGAATATGGACCGCTCCATCCGACGACATGCTCAAAGCCGACATCGAAAAATCGCTCGCCGTCGGCTTCAATGGCGCGCGCCTACACCAGAAAGTATTCGAAGAACGCTTTCACTACTGGGCCGACAAACTCGGCTATCTCACCTGGGGCGAATACTGCGACTGGGGCATGAACTTTGGCTCACCCCAATCCATACACAACCAGCAGCGCGAATGGCGAGAAATAGTCCAGCGCGACCTCAACCACCCCTCCATCCTCGCATGGACCCCATACAACGAAACCCGGGGCGGCGCGACCAAACACTTTGAAGCGCACCGCCGAGCCATACAGGAAACCTACGACCTCACCAGAGCACTCGACCCTTCTCGCCCCTGCCACGACACCAGCGGCTACGTACACGTCTGCACGGACATCTACACCGTACACGACTACGAACAGGACCCCGCCAAATTCAAAACAACTTACGCACCCGTATCCCCCGACGACTGGAAAAACACACCCATCCGCTTTCCCGAACTAAGCGCGCCCTATCAGGGCCAACCCTATGTCGTCGATGAATATGGCGGCACATGGTGGGATCCCAATGCCGTCGAAACAGAACAGGACGCAGACCGCAAAAGCAGCTGGGGCTACGGCAAGCGCCCCACCGACATCGAAGAAGTGTATCACCGCATCGAAAAACTCACAGCTATCCTCCTCAACCACCCCAACATCGCGGGGTATTGCTACACACAACTCACCGACATCGAACAAGAACAAAACGGCATCTACACCTATGACCGCCGGGAAAAATTCGACGCAAAACGCCTGAAAAAATACTTCGGCGCCCCAGCGGCGATTGAACGAATAGACGAATAGACGAACCCCGCCCAACCACCCAAAGCCAGTGCTAATCCCGATTCGTAGATTCGCTGATTCGTAGATTCGTAGATTCGCGCTTTTACAGGAGGCCCTATGGACCCCCGATGGCAAAACCTCCCGCACACCAGCACCGAATTCACGCCCGCAACATATCCCGACCGCGAAACCTGGGAACGAGAAAAGGCAAGACTCAAAAAGCAAATCCTCTTTGCCGCTGGACTCTGGCCAATGCCCGAAAAAACCCCGCTCGACATCCACATCTACGACCGCATTGAACGAGACGGGTACACCATCGAAAAAGCCTACTTCCAGAGCTTGCCCAACTTCTACGTGGGCGGCAGCCTCTTTCGTCCCCTCGACCCACAACCCAAAAGCCACCCCGGCATCTTAAGCCCACACGGACATGCACAACTGGGCCGCATACAACACGGCGACACATCCTACCCGGGCAGGGGCATCACCTTTGCTCGAATGGGCTGCACGGCCTTCATGTGGGACATGGTCGATTACAACGACAGTGCCCGACACCTCTCCGGCGCATACCAGAAAGAAACCTACAGTATTGTACACCGCGCACCCTGGCCCCACAAACAAGACGACCGCATGCTCTGGAACATCGGCATCCTGGGATTTCAACTCTGGAACAGCATCCGCGCACTCGACTTCCTCTGCGAACTCCCCGAAGTCGATACCAACCGCCTGGGCTGCACCGGCGAATCGGGCGGCGGCACCCAAACCTATAACCTCTATGCCGTTGACGACCGCCTGCACGTCGCCGCACCCGTCTGCATGGTCTCCGCCTACATGCAAGGCGGCTGTGTCTGTGAAAACGCCCCCCTGCTGCGCATCGACACCAACAACGTCGATATCGGCGCCACCTTCGCGCCCAAACCCCTCATCCTCGTCAGTTCCTCACAGGACTGGACACAACACACACCCGACGTCGAATACCCCGCCATCAAACGCATATACGACCTCTACGACGCCGACGACCGCATCTCTCAAATCCAGATTGACGCGCCCCACGGCTACAACCTCGAAATGCGAGAAGCCGTGTACCGCTGGTTCGCCCGCTGGCTCGACCTGCCCTTTGACGACAACTTTAGCGAACCCCCTTTTGAAGTCGAAGAACACAAAAACATGCTCGCCTTTTTCAATGGCCTGCCCGACGGCGCAATCACCCAACACGCAGACCTCATCCGCCAGTGCATTGCCGCATCCAAAACCGCACTGGAAACCTATCGCCCAAACACCCCCGACACCCTCGCCGCAAATCGACGCACCCTGGGCGAAGCACTGCGCATAACCGTCGGCTACGACAACAGCACCGTCACTTACGAACACAACACGAAAGAAAACGGAACACTCATCGGCAACCGCCGCAACGTGCGCGTCCCCATCCGCACCTTCACGCCCGAAACCCCGTCCGACACATCCACCCTCTTAATTCACCCGCACGGCATGGACGCCCTGTACTCACCCATTATCCAGGCCCTCCTCGACAAAAATCACACCGTCTATGCCATAGACCCCTTCGGCACGGGCCAAAACATCGGCGAAGAAAATCCCGAAGAACCGCGCGGAGGCGGGAAATTCTTCAACACCTTTAACCGCACCGATGACGCCGAACGCATATACGACATCGCACTCGCATTGCGCCACATACCCAGTGGTCCAGTAAACATCGTCGGCTTTGGCAATGCCGGACTCTGGACCATCATCGCAGGTGCAATCACAGAACGCACCGATCTACAAATCGCATCCGACATCAACGCATTCAACACCGCAACCGAAAACGACTACCTCAAACACCTGCCCATCCCCGGCATACTCAAAGCGGGAGGCTTGCCCAATGCCGCAGCACTCATCGCCCCGAACAACTTGCTCTTACACAACACGGGCGATACCTTCGACACCTCCTGGGCAGAAGCGGCCTACGCGCTTTATCCCGAAGCAACGCTGACAATAAAATATGACCTTGCAAAAAACGAGGACCTGATCGATTTTTTGTAAAAAACCTTCTGGATCGCGGCTCAAAAACATACCGCGATGACGGCTCTATAACGCCTGATTTGCTGACCGCTTAACATATAAAACAGGAAAACAACCATGAACGACCAAATGCAACACGCTCGCGACGTAGCACTCAACATCCTCAAACCGTCACAGCGCGACCTGGATCACGGCCTGGAACTTCACGAACACGCCCTCGTCATCGAATCCTACGGCCTGGGCCTGCGCTCACCCGTCGATCCCGACCCCGTCAACGCAGCCATCGAAGCAGGCGCGTCTGACCGCGAACTGCAAGACCTCACCGAAGACATGGGCATGACCCGCTGGGCACTCACCCCCGAACTCCGTCGAGAATACCGGGAAATCTGGCAGACCTCTGGCGTCACCTGCACCTTTCAAAACGCAGGAGAAGAATGCAACGACCCCCTGCGCCTCATCAAACGCCTTGCTCGACACACGTACAACACCGACGCCATGTCCGACTTCCTCCAGCGCGTCACCACGCCCGACGACATCGTCGCAGCCCACAAAGCGGGCAAACGCTGCACCTACCTCACCTGCAACGGCATCCCACTCGCTGGCGACCAAGCCAACCCGGACGAAGAACTGCGCTACATCCGCGTCTTTGCACAACTAGGCGCGCGCATGATGCACCTCACGTACAACCGCCGCAACCCCATTGGAGACGGCTGCGGCGAACCCAACGACGCGGGATTAAGCGACTTTGGACACACCACAGTCAACGAAATGAACCGCCTCGGCATCATCATAGACCTCGCCCACACCGGCTGGCAAACCTGCCTCGACGCGGCAAAAGCATCCACACAACCCGTCGTCGTCAGCCACTCCGTCGCCTGCACAGTCAACGAACACATCCGCAGCAAACCCGACAACATCATCCGCGCAGTACTCGATACCGGGGGCACCATGGGCATCACCAATGTACCCGCATTCCTCGGCGGCAACGGCGACATCAGTGCCTTCCTCGACCACATCGACTACGTCGCCAAAACCTTTGGCACTGACGCCGTCACCATCGGCACGGATCGAGGCTACCCCTCAAAATACAGCGACGAAGCCAACCGAAAACTCAACCCCCGTCCCAGACAGCGCAACCGGTGGGAAGCACTCTGGCCACCAGGAGACCCTCTCCATTCCCCCGAATGGCGACAACCCCACCAGGAACAAAGCCTCACCTGGACCAACTGGCCCCTCTTCACCGTCGGCCTCGTTCAACGGGGCTACAGCGACGACGACATCGCAAAAATCATCGGCGGCAACATCCTCCGCGTAGCTCAGGACGTCTGGAAAAACTCAGCTTACGCGGTCTAATAAATAAAAAGAGAGGAAAACCATGATCGATGCGTGGAGTTTCTGTTGACTGTAGGATTAGAAATTAATAAAATAGCGCGACAACAATAAAAAGGTAGAAGATGCCAGAACGAATCGAATTAAATCCGCCATGGCCGTGGGCAAGCAAATTCCGGATTGCCCAGGGCGTGCAGGTTGGAAACAGAGTATATGTCTCGGGACAGGTCGCTTTTGACCCACAGGGCAACGTGGTTGGCCGGGACAATATGGGCGCACAGGCAAGTCAAGTGTTCGAGAATATCCGAGCGGTTCTCGCCGAAGCGGGTGCGACAATGGACGACGTGGTAAAAATTACGGCGTTCATCACCGACATGAGCCGATACACGGACTATACTGCGGCGCGTGCAAAGGCGTTTCCGAATAATATCCCTGCCAGTGCCACAGTCGCAACACCAACACTGGTAAGCCCCGACCTACTCGTCGAGGTTGATGCGGTTGCGGAGATTGGCAGCGGGAAAAGAGCGTGATTGCAAATCGCCATTCATTCCGCGGGCATCTTCATTGTGAAAACATACTTTTGGGAGAAATCATGAGCATCGACAAAGCGCGTCAAATCTACAAAGACCTGGGCGTTGTGCCTGTAATCAACGCATCGGGCTATCAAACAGTCATCGGCGGGTCGCGTGTGGGCCCTGAAATACAAGCCGCAATGGACATAGCGAATCGCTACTTTGCGGACATGGAAGCACTACTCAAAAAAACCGGTGCACTCATCGCCGACACCCTCGGCGCGGAAGCGGCAATGGTCACACCCGGATGCGCGGCAGCATTAGCCCTCAGCACAGCCGCCTGCATGTCGGGCAGCGACCCCGAAAAAATGGAACAATTGCCCGATACCACGGGCATGAAACACCACATTCTAATACAAAAAAAACAGCGCTATCACTACGACCCGGTACTCACTGTTTTCGGTGCCAAACTCATAGAAGTCGGCGATGAAAGCGGAACGACCGAAGCCCAACTCGAAGCCGCCATATCAGACCAGACCGCAGCCATCCACTATTTTGCCCCCGGAGGCCAGGAAGGCGTCTTATCCCCCGAAGACGTAGTCCGCATCGCCCACGCCAACGGAATCCCCGTCATCGTCGATGCAGCGAGCCAGGTCTATCCCCTCGAAACCATGCTAAAATATCCCGACATGGGCGCAGACTTGATCGGCTACGGCGCCAAATACATTGGCTCTTGTCACTCCACGGGCATCTTGTGCGGACGCAAAGACCTGATCGACGCCGCCTTTCTCCATTCCTTCATCGGCTATGAAACCTCCCCCTACGACACCATAGGCCGCCCCCTAAAAGTAGATCGGCAAGAAGTCATCGCCGTCGTCGTTGCCCTGCGCGAATGGTTCAGCATGGACCACGAAGCGCGTCTATCCGAATACAAACGCAAAGCCGAAGAACTGCTCTCAAATCTGAAAGACATTCCCCACATCGCAGCCAAATTCTCGGCCGACTCACGAGGCCTGAGCGATGGCGTACACATCACAGTCGATGAAACCGCACTGGGCAAAACCGCGGTGCAAATAATCGAAGAACTTCGACAGGGCAATCCAGCCGTATGGACACGCGGCAGTGCAAACACCTTCCGCGTCGCCGTAACCAATTTCATCGAAGACGACCAGGAAATCGTCACCGCACGCTTGCGCGAAGTATTGACATAATTTGCAGTACAAATTCCCAACACAAAAAACGCCATCAGCTATTTTGCCGATGGCGTTTGTGCTTACAACCTCTCTCACCCCCGAGCGAGATCGCGATACGCTCTGAACAGATCGGAATAATAAGCCACAAACATCCACAGATCGCCCACCCCCTTATCGGGGCGTCGCTCGGTCTCTGCCGACATGTACCCCTCATATCCCTTCTCATGCAACAGCCGGAACAACTCGCGATACGGATAGCCCTGTCCTGCCAGATCGTGCATATGCACATGGTCCAGCCAGGGCCATACCGTATCCAGCGCCTGTTTCACAGACCCATCAACCACATCTTGCGGCACCGAATTCCAGACCAACCCAAAATTCTCGTGATCCACCAGCTCAGCCACCGCCTTGCACGCCTGCCAATCGAACTCGCCGTGCAACTCCAGACACGGCTTCACCCCCTTCTCAGCACCGTAATCACACAGCGGCTTCAGCGCCTCTGCCACCTGGGCAATCGTCTGTTCCCTGGGCACCTCTGCTGGAAAATTATTCCCAAACACGCGCACGCGAGGCGCGCCCAGATCCGATGCCAGATCCATCCGAACCATCGTCTGCTCAATATGATCCCGAAGCTCATCCGGATCCGTATCGTGATACCGATTGCCCGTAGCAACACTCATAATATCGATCCCCATCGCCGCACAATCTGCCACCACCTGCTCTCGCTCTGCCTCGTCAATCGACGCCTCCACCCCGTGCCCATGCCCCGCATCCGTCCGAAACTCCACCCCTTCAAACCCGTGATCCTTCAACATCTGCAACAAATCCCGTCGGGAAAGTGCCTTCAAAACACCATAAGTCATCCACGAAAGTCTCATTCTTACCTCTCCTATCTGGTCAAAACCAAAAAATCCAGAACCTACAACCTGTCCACCTGCGTCTCTCCGCGCTTTAGCTCTTCCATCAGTTCATCATATCGATCCCGATCAACCGGCATCGCGACCTCCTCTTTTCGCAGAGCCGAAAGCACAATCGCGTTAATCAGTTCCAGTGTTCGCCGCGCCGTCACCCCATCTGTAATCGCCTCTCCGCCATCCAGAATCGCCGAAACAAAACTCTCCACCAGCGTTGGACCCCCCTCATCGGACGGCACATCCTCCCAGTTAATATTTGGCTGATGCCCCTTTGCCCCCTTTATAAACGCCCGCATAGGCGCCTCGTACCGTCCCAGCCGAAACACATCGGGCACCTTTGAATTGGCATTCTTCTCATCCCGAAACTCAATCGTACCCAGATCCCCTGAAATCTGTCTGTAATTCAACCGCCTATCGCACGTACTCAACTGCACATTTGCATGGGCACCACAGGCAAAACGGATATTGGCAACAACCGTATCCTCAATCTCCACCCGATGACCCCAATTACACATCATCGCAGAAACCGCGACCGGATCACCCACCATCCAGCACAGCAAATCCAGATCGTGACTCGTCTGATTCATCAGCACCCCACCCCCTGCGTGCTCCCAGGTACACCGCCATATATCCCGGTCGTAATACACCTCTGGCCGCGTCTCAATCCACAACCACAGCACCCGATAAATCTCTCCCAACGCCCCCTCATCAATCAGCCGCTTCAGCGCGCGATTGCCGGGAAACGTGCGATAATTGTGCCCCACAGCCAGCTTCAAATCCCGCGCCTGCGCCGCCTCAATCATCCTGTCCGCCTCGGAAACCGTATTCGCAATCGGCTTCTCCACAAAAGTATGCAACCCCGCCTCCAAACAATCCAACCCCATCGGCGCGTGGAGATGGTGCGGCGTAGCAATCACCACCGCATCCAGATCCTCGGCCTCGACCATCTCCCGGTAATCGCCCCAGGCGCGCGCACCCCGTTCTTCTCCAACCTGCCGCGCATAATCCAGATCCAAATCCGCCACCGCCACCAACTCCGCCCGATCCAGTCCTGAAATCTCCCGCACATGTTGCCCGCCCATACCCTTCAAACCGACCACACCGAACCTGACCATAAAGCTCTCCTTTTTTTGTCCGCTCCATTTCAGATATATTGACAAACGACGTATCGATCCATAATATATTTAAAAAAACCCGGAGGACTCCCCATGTCCAAAACCTTCCAAAATCGCGCCGAAGCCTTTGCCTGGCTCAGCCAAAATGACTCCCGTGCGCCCAAAGCAGGAGACCTCGCACCGGACTTTGAACTATCGGATATCAACGGCGAAAACCCCGTGCGCCTCTCGCAACTATGCAAAGACAAACCCGTTGCACTCATCTTCGGCAGCTTCACATGACCGCCCTTTGTCCGCGAGGCAGTTAGCCTCCGCGACCTCTATGCAACATATCACAAACAGATCCACTTTCTCGTCATCTACATCCGCGAAGCCCATCCAGAAGACGGCTGGAAACTCAAAGACACGGGCATCTACGACCCAAAAACCCTTGCAGAACGCCGAAAAGTTGCAAAAACATGCGAAGATGCCATGCAATACGGCATACGCACCTACGTTGACGACATGGACGACGCCGTCATGAACGACTATATCGCCTGGCCCGAACGCCTCTACTTAATCGGCACAGACAACCGCATCGCCTATGCCGGCAAACACGGGCCCTATGGATTCAGCCCCAAAGAACTCAAAGCGGCAATAGATCACATCACCCGTTGAAATTTCTCAAACGCCTCGTCCCAGGCATCCGCATCAGTCGGGCTATATGTCTTAATCACAGTAGAAGCGCGCACAACATCCCGGAGTTCACCCAGAGAACCAATCTGCCCTTTGCCCATCGCCTGCATCAAAAGATTGCCCATTGCAGTCGCCTCAGCCGGACCTGACAGCACCGCGCGCCCCGTTGCAGAAGCGATAAACTGGCACAAAAGCGTATTGTGGATACCCCCACCCACAATGTGAATATCCCCTAGCGTCTTGCCCAATACATCTTCGAGTTGCCCCAGAACATAGCGACATTTGAGCGCCAGACTCTCCAGCGCCGTGCGAATAATATCCCCCTCACTATCGGGCAACCTTTGACCAGTGCGCTTGCAAAAATCCCGAATGCGAGACGGCATATCCCCGGGCGTACCAAAATCGGTGTGATCCGGATCGATAAACGACGCGAGCCAATCCGATTCCATCGCCAGACCCATCAACTCTTCCCACGAATAATCTTTCCCCGCCAAAGCCCACACGCGGCGGCATTCCTGCACAATCCACAGCCCCGAAATATTCTTCAAAAACCGAATCGTATGATCAACACCGCCTTCATTGGTAAAATTGTGCGCGAGCGCACGCTTATTAATCGCGGGTGCGGGCAATTCCGCTCCCATCAACGCCCACGTGCCACAACTGATATAAACCGCATCGGGTGAAGAAAGGGGCACAGCCGCAACCGCCGACCCCGTATCGTGACAAGCCGGTGCAATCACATCAATCGGTGCAATACCCATCTCATCCGCAATGCTCCTGCGCATGGGACCAAGCACCGTACCCGGAGACACCACATCCGGAAGCATATCCGTGGGAATATCCAGCGCATTGAGCATTGATTTTGCCCAGGCATTCTCGCGCGGATTGTAGAACTGCGTGGTCGTTGCATTGGAATACTCACACACCTTCATACCCGTAAACCAGAAATTGAACAAATCGGGCATCGTGAGAAACGTACGCGCAATATCGAGTTGGGGCGATTGCGACAGACGCTGCGCGAGCAACTGATACAGCGTGTTGAGCTCCATAAACTGAATACCCGTCTGCTCAAAAATCTCCTCGCGAGAAACGCGATCAAACGCGACATCCATCATTCCCTGTGTGCGCGCATCGCGGTAACAAAAGGGATTGCCGAGCAAATTGTCCTGCGCATCGAGCAAGCCATAATCGACCCCCCACGTATCACAGCCCATACCATTGAGCGGTTCCCCGGACCGAACCGCGAGACGCAACCCCGTACACATCTCGTCAAACAGCCGCAGCGCATCCCAATAATAATGATTGCCAATGGGTATCCCCTGATTGGGAAACCGGTGAATCTCTTCAATATCCAGACGCGCGCCATCAAAACGCCCCAAAACAGCCCGGCCGCTGGACGCACCCAAATCATAAGCGAGATAATTGGTCGTCAATGCCATAAAAAAACTCCATTTTTCGCATTGTGTTTATAAAATTCAGTGGCTATTATAGGACGCAGTTGGGAAGTGTCAAGTATTTCGTTATCAGGAGTGTATATTATGAGCAAAGCTTTGAAAGCAGTTTTTCATTTTTGGAAGCGTTTTGCACGTCAAAATGGCCTGAATCGCCGCGATTTAATCAAAGGCGTCGCCACCGCAAGTCTCGGTCTGGCAGCCGGAACCTTTGGCGCACCACAACTCTACGGAAATTCAAACGTAGCGAAATCAAAACGACGCAATCGCATCCAACTCGAAAACGCCAGGCGTGGAACGCGCGACTGGTTGCTCACTAAGACCGACATCAACGACATCGAACCGGTGGCGTTGTGGCGTTCCCCGCGAATCGAGGGCTACTGCTCCGAGACAAGCGTGAGTGCTGGCGACACGATCAAGGTCATGGTGAGCACGAATCCAGTGTCCCAGTTTGATCTGGAGATCTTCCGCACAGGCTATTACGGCGGAACCGGCGGTCGTTTCATGAAGCGCTTTGATTCTATACAGGGCAAAACCCAGGCCGATCCGCCGATAGGCGAAAACCGTCTGCGCGAATGCACCTGGGAACCTTCCGTAGAATTTGAGATTCCCGACGATTGGCTCAGCGGCGTCTATCTGGGCAAACTCACCGCGAAAGAAGGGGGCGTGCAAAGCTACGTCATCTTTATTGTGCGCGATGATCGCCCCTGCGATTTGCTCTTCCAATGCAGCGACATGACCTGGCAAGCCTACAACAGTTGGCCTACCAACGAGTGGTCTCTTTATCACAACGACAAAAATGGCTACACGGGATATAAAAAAAGGAAAAAGTGGAGCACGGACCATAACGATACCGGGTGGGTGAGTTTTGACCGTCCCTACGCCCAGTTCTGCCAGGACCATCTGGTCAAGAATCCCAAGTCCGTGGGCACGGGCGAATTTCTTCTTTGGGAATTCCCCCTCTCCTATTGGATAGAGCAGCAGGGCTACGATGTGTCGTATATCTCAAATGTGGATACGCACAGGCACGGTCCGAGATTACAACGCGCGAAAGGCTTTATCTCCGTGGGCCATGACGAGTATTGGACTCGGGAGATGTACGAAAACGTCAGCGCGGCCCGAGACGCGGGCGTCAACCTTGCCTTTCTGAGTGGTAATTCGGTTTGGGGTGTGGTGCCTTTGCTACCCTCTGCCGAGGGGCAGCTCCACCGGATCATGCGACGCGAAGATAAGTTCATTGGCGAGGAACTCAGCAAGATGTTGAACAAGCGACGCGGCACCCCCGCCAAGTATCCAGCGGGGCCGGACGCGGCGTTGCTCATGGGGGGACGCACCGCCGGCATTGGCGGAGGTGACTGGACCTGCACCCAACCCAATCACTGGATCTATGATGGCACTGGCATGCAAAAAGGTGACACCATCGATGGACTAATAGGCTGGGAATGGCATGGATCGCCTGCTCTCGAACTGCCTAACTTTGAAGTTCTGGCCGAGGGACCGATGCTACCGAAGAATCCCAGGTACAGTCCTCATGCCGCTACGATCTACGATGGACCAAAGAATAATGTCGTATTCAACGCCGGGACGATCTGGTGGGCGCAAGGCTTGTCGTCGCCTCCCGGCCACGTATTGCCCGCACACAGGCATGCCAAACCGAAAGGCCCGGACCCGCGCGTGCAGCGCATGATGGAGAATGTGTTTAATCAGTTTGTAAAGTAAGGTCCTACAATGGGAATAGGACAGAGGGTGCTAATGGTCGGTGGGTATCATCAATTGCTCAAAGAAAGTGTCTATCCAGCCGGGCGTTTTTCCGGTTCTTTCTGCACAGCGAACGGCTTTCGCGACCTCCCCATTCGAAAGTTCATCAAGCACCTGCTGGCCTGGTACAAGCGCCTGATTCAGATCATTAGGCTCGAACTTATCCAGCGCGTCACCGTATCTTCGAACACATAATGAAACGACATCGCGCCCCGGCGCAGAGGCCAAATAGAGAAACAGGCGGTCGAGATATGCCATACCAATAATATTGGGCTGAAAGCCGTGAAAACACGTCAAGTTCAACACCTCACTTCTGTTGCGAATAATCTTGTAGCCGCCACGTGAAAACACGCCAAGCAAAAGGGGGGCGGGTGCTCTCCTTTCCGTCTTGTACCAGGGATTTCGATTTTTTGTTAAAAACCGCGTGTTATAACCCCTCTCCTCCCCACTTCGAATATAATCTGCCGCGCGTTTCGAGTGTGTCTTACTGACACTGAATAGCAGAACAGGCGCGTCGTTTCTAACTAAATCATCGTAGTCTGCACGACCAAATACGGATTGCCGAATTTGAGAGCTTTTCGTAATGCAGGGAACAACCTCCGGGCCATTGATTCCCAGTGTTTTGGCGCGAGACGGTTTCAAAACAAAAAATTCGTTGGCTCCGGTGGCAATACCTCTGCTGAAATGACCATAATATTTTAGCGGTACGGCTATTTGATGATTGATGTCAAATGTATTTGTCTGGAAGTATGACAACCACTTCAACTCGGGATTGAGTCGCTCCAATGCGACCCTGGTAATTGGCTGGTTCTCAAGGATGTTTTCCAATGAAGAAATGGAATCAGCGATATGGAAATCAACGTGAGAATATTGCCGACAGGCATCATACAGAATTATTCCCACTGAGGTTATTGCATCGGGAAAGATGTCCTTCTCGCATTTAAGATTGATAATAGAGACAAGATGACCGCTCTCGATAAGACGTTTCTTAACAATGGTCCCGTATCCAGTATTGAGAAACTCAAGAGGCATAATATACGCAAGCCGACCCGACCCATTCAGTTCGGACAGCGACTTCAGCAGGAATGCGGATGCCGTATTCGTATATCCCGACAATCTCAAGCCCAGATTATCGACAAACGCCTTGAACACAGAATCCCTGCCAATAAACTTCTGGAAGCGCATGTAAGGCGGATTGCAGACAATATTGGCGTGCGTTTTCCCCCATGAGAGCAGATAGTCTTCATGCTCAATATCTAATTTCCGTCCCCCTGACTCGCCTGTCCAGAAATCGAGGATTTTGGAATCTTTCTCACTTCCGGCAAACACGATGCTCGGATCGTCGGCAACGGGATCGAAAAAAGCACCCAGACCAAAGCTGGGGTCAAAGAGCACCCTCTGCTCTGATTCCAGAACCCACTGCACCATAAACTCGGCCACTTCAGGACGAGTGAAGAACTGCCCATATCTCTTGCGATGCTTCTCGCCAACGCTCCGCAGGTATTCGGCTTGATTAACCTGCATCTAATATCTCCTGAGAGAAAACAGCCGGATCGAGGTAGCCACGCCCGCCGTGGAAGGTGACATAAAACAGAAGACGCCCGCGCTCTAACTCTTTCAGAGCAGAGCGGTGTTGCGGCATATCAATCCTGCCCAAAATTTCTTTTCCAACATGAACATTGATCTTGATAGTTGTCTTGCCTTGATTTTTGACATCCCGCTCTATGGAGAACACCACACCTTCATTTTTCGGATCAGAGGTTATTTCCAGAATATCCTGAAACGGAATAACGTATGCCTTGTCAAAAAACACCTGCAAATAGCAGTGCCTCACCCCGAAACGCTGAATCCAACGGTTGACAAGTGCCAGATCTTCGAGCTTCGGTGTGATGCTGAGATAGTCCCGTTTTTGAAGGATTTGCATCTGCTCTTTTAGAGATTTCAAAAGCTCACTCAGCTTTCGCAAAGGCTCCGTCGAATACCAGCCCCTTCGCCTGAAATTCAATTCTCGAAACGTATTGATGGTTGCGTTTTCTATCATTTCATGAAGTGCAGGACTCTTTTCTGCAAGCAGGCTCGCGTAGGGTTCTGAGAGAATCTCCCGTTGAATTTGTAGAATGGCAGATTCCGCATCGCGTGTTCTATTATCCATGAATGACGAATATCTATTTGCAAGAAAACTACTCGAACGAACCTCAATAGCCGCTACGGCGTTCCGAATGAACGCATCATCATCCAGGTTGTAATGCTCTGGAACGTCCTCCCGCTTATAGACGAGAAGATCGGGTTTCTTACCAATCGTGTTCAACTCATCGATATAAGAAGCATAAAAGTCGGCAAACCCGGGGTCACCGGCTGCCAAAGACTCCGCACGACCGTACTTTATTGCACAATATTCCTGAGAGTTTTCGTTGATTGCATTGAAGACAATCTCTTCTGCCCAGTCGCCCTGTTCCTTGTTCGTAAGAAACATAGAACTCGCCATAGTAGGCGGGCGACTGGTTATTTGTACATCGGGCTCAATCTCGAAGGGCGACATCTCGATTAGATGGGCGATTGTGTCTCTATATATTGCATTCATGGATTTTGTGCCTCATCTATCAACGGAGTAAATTTCCAGACATGGTAACTTCGTGCCGAGCGGATTTCTGTTGTTCTCTCCAATGGTACGTATTTCAGACAGTCATAGATTGATATTTCAAAATTACTGTGTTATACTACAAAAGTCAACGCGAGGCCTCAAGAGGATAACGATATGCAACCCAGTGGTGGCGACCCAGATGCGTTTGTCAATGTCACACTGGCAGCTTGGGCGTGCAGCGTATGACAGCGAATCTATTCGATCGGTTTATTCAGTAAGAAAGTGTCCAAGAAGTCAGACTGAGCTTTGCAGCAGACGCTTTAAAAGTATCCAAAAAATGGTGAGGGAACTATAGAAATGGAAATTTTACTAGCAATAATCGCTGCCGTTTTGCTGATACAGAACGCGGTCGACGCTCAAGAACAACGACGCTCGGAAGCCTCGCGCAGCGCCATGTCTGCCGCAACGGATCTACAGTCGCATGGCGTGACGCAAAATCAGATCGAATCGCTGGCCGGAATTATGCGTCAGGCTGTGCAGCAGGGCCAGATTGCGGGGGGATCCTTTCTTGTCGCCCACAAAGGAGAAATCGTCTTTCGAGAGGCGTTTGGATATGCCGATATCGAATCGAAGCGACCATTCACTACGGACGAATTGCTTCCGATCGCATCTATCTCCAAGCCCTTTATGGCAAGCGTGGTAATGGCCCTGGTTGAACAGGGGAAGGTGAACCTGGACGATCCGGTGGAGAAATACCTGCCAGAGTTCAAAGGGGTAAAGGTTGAAGGCAACCAGTCGCCTGCGCGGCCGATGACGATTCGCCACCTGCTATCGCACACCGCAGGCTTTTGGGGGAACCAGGGAATCACTTCCGAAAAGATGGATCTCATCCGCAATTTCGAACGCCCGCTGGCCGAAGCGGTCAATGGCATTGCAGAGTACGATCTCGTCTATGAGCCGGGAACGAAATGGATCTATTCCGGCACTGGATATTGCGTGTTGGGTCGTGTCGCGGAAGTCGCTCTTGATCAGTCGCTCGAGGAGATTGCGCAGGATGCTTTGTTTCGCCCCCTGGGTCTGAATAACACGACCTTTTTGCCCTCTATCGAAGCGCGAAAGACGGTGCCCACGGGGTATCTGAGACAAAAAGGAAAACTACAGAGACAACGTTCCATGGCGGAGATCGAGGATTTCCGCTTCATCCTGTCGGGAGGATCGCTGTTTACCACGTTGGACGATCTGGCGGTGTTTGGTCAGATGCACCTGAACGACGGCGTGTTTGACGGAAAGCGAATCCTTTCCAGGGCATCCATAAGCGAGATGCGGCGACTACAGTCACCTGACAGACCTCGGAGGACCTACGGATTGGGATGGTTCCGGGACGACGTTTCAGAGTCCGGCCTGGCCGATCTCGTTTTTCACGGCGGCGCGTGGGGGGCGCATTTTCGAATTGATCGGAGGCGGGGGTTGGTGTGCGCATTTCTTGTTTATCAGAATGGGGTTCAGGTCCAGGACCTGAAAGATAGGCTTATACAACAAGTCTATGAGATGTTTCCGGCGCCGAAGGGTCGTTGATCGTATCATCCTCAGGAGAAGGATCCCATCGATAAGGCCCTGACTCGCGCGTGCAGCGTATGATGACCAACGTGTTCTATCTCTTTATCAAGTAAGGTCCAAGTGAGGAAATACATGAAACCTGTCGTCGCGCACAGTGCCAACCCCTTCTTACCAGCCACAGCCACCTGGATATACGACCAGATTCGCGCACTGAAGCGGTATCGCCCCATCGTCCTCACACAAACGCGCCAGAATCTGGATCAATTCCCCATAGACCCCGTCTTATCAGCCGAAGATATCTCGCCCATTCGCAGAACAGTTCTGCGCCTCATTCGCAAAATGCGCGGCACGTACGCTGGCTATGAAAACTGGCTTTGCAAACACAACGCCGCCCTCATCCACGCGCATTTTGGACAAGAAGGATACCGATGTCTCTCTGCAAAACAACGAGCGGGCATCCCCCTCATAACCACCTTTTACGGCCTGGACGTATCGGCACTGTCCCGGCAAAAAAAATGGCAAAAACGGTACAAACGACTCTTTGCCAAAGGCGACCTCTTCCTCGTCGAAGGACCCTTCATGGGCGAACAACTCATCGCACTGGGATGCCCGGCCAACCGGATAATCGTACAGCACCTGGGCGTAGATCTCGACAAAATACCCTTCAGAACAGACCACACACCCGAACACCCCATCGTATTGACCTATGCTGTATTTCGAGAAAAAAAGGGATTGAAATACGCAATCCAAGCATTTGCGAAAATAGCAAAAAAATATCCAGATGCCCAACTGCGGATGATCGGCGACGGACCTTTGCGCCTGCAACTACAAGCTGAAATACGAAATCTACACCTTGAAAACCGCGTCAAAATGCTCGGCCTGCTTCCCCATCTTCTCGCACTGGAAGAACTCAAACGCGCAACAACCCTTTTATATCCCAGCGTCACAGCATCAGATGGCGACACCGAAGGCGGTGCCCCTGTCGCGCTAATCGAAGCAATGGCAATGGGCATCCCCATCGTATCGTCCCAACACGCCGACATCCCCGAAGTCGTAATCGACAAAACCTGCGGCCTATTATATCCCGAACGAGACGTAGCGGGCCTCGCTGAAGGATTGGACACCCTCCTCGGTTCCCCCGAGCAATTTGGCCGCGCTGGCCGTGCCCACGTCGAAAAACAGCACAACCTGGAAAGACAAGCCGAAAAATTAGAGGTGATTTATGATCGGGTCCTAAAAAAAACATAAAGAGCGGGACGGCACGGGGGCCGTCCCCTACAACAACACCTTCTGGATCGCGGCTCAACATCACGCCGCGATGACGGGTGGTAGAACGACACACGCGCCCCAACCCCCAAAGTATAATCCTTGACATCCGTGACTATTGACACAATTTATGGCAGTGTGTTCCCGCGCATTTAAAATGGAGACAAAGATGGCTAAACACCCCAACCTCGTATTTGTATTCCCCGATGAATATCGCAAACAGGCCATGGGATTCATGAACGAAGACCCCGTAATAACCCCCAACATCGACAGATTTGCGTCTGAAAGCCTGGTATTAACCGACGCCGTAAGCACCAGACCCGTATGCAGTCCATATCGGGCAATGCTATTCACCGGACAATATCCCCACGCCAATGGCGTACTCAGCAACGTCAACTCCACCACAGTACAATACGAAAACTACCTCCCAGAAAACGCACGGTGCTTCTCAGACGTATTACACGACGCTGGCTACAATCAGGCTTACCTGGGCAAACTACACCTCGATCCGCCCAATGAGCAGTATCAATACACCGAAGGGCCAAGAGGAAATGGCGTCATCTGGGACTCATACACCCCGCCGGGACCGCGCAGACACGGCTATGACTTCTGGTATTCCTACGGCTGTTGCGACTGGCACTTCAACCCCCACTATTGGACCGGCAATGACCCCATTGACAAACGCATCGACCCGAAAGAATGGTCTCCCAAACACGAAACCGACATCGCAATAAACTACATCCGCAACGAAGGTGGCAAATATCGAGATCCCAAAAAACCATTCTCACTCGTCATATCCCACAACCCACCACACATGCCATTCAAACAAGTACCGGAAAAATACGTCGCCCAATACGGCGATGCCACCCATGAAGACCTCTTAACGCGCCCCAACGTCCCCACAGATGAACGCGGCGACAGCGCCCGCGAAAACGCGAAACACTACTTCGCCATGGTAACCGGCGTCGATGAAAACTTTGGACGCATCCTGGACTGTTTGAAAACAGAGGGCCTGGAGAAAAACACCATCGTAGTCTTCACCTCTGACCACGGTGAAATGATGGGCAGCCACGGCCGCATAGGCAAAACCGTACACTACGAAGAATCCTTCACCGTGCCATTTATCATCCGCTGGCCAGAAAAAATCACACCCGGCACAGATAATTTGTTAATCGGCACACCCGACTTGATGCCCACACTGCTCAACCTCATGGGCGTGGGACAGGTCCCCGACAGCGTCCAGGGAACGGATTACTCCGACATCCTGCTCGGCAGAGAAGAAAGCACACGCCCGACCTCTGCACTCTACCTCAACGTAATGCCCGGCGACCCCGCTGGCGGATCGCGCGGCGTGCGCACACACCGACACACCTATGTCGTCACGCGAATGTCCGAAGGCGAAGAAATAATCCTCCACGACAACGTAGCAGACCCCTATCAACTCCAAAACATCGCCAAAGAACATCCCGGCCTTGTATCAGAGCTTGGGGAAGAAATGAACAACTGGTTGGAAAAAACCGGCGACCCATGGTTACGCGAATAGACGAATAGACGAACCCCGCCCTACCACCCAAAGTTGCTACAAACTACGTCGTTGATTCGTTGATTCGTTGATTCGCTGAAAGGAGCAATAAATGGCAAACACCCCCAATCTCCTCGTCATCCACACCGACGAACAAAGCTGCTGGACATTGAGCGCGTATGGCGGAACACTCGTCGAAACACCCCACATCGATTCCCTCGCAAAAGAAGGCGCGATCTTGACCAACTTCATGGTCAACGTCGCTGTATGCACCCCATCGCGAGGCGTATTCCTCACCGGGCGCTACGAACATGTACACGGCGCATATCGCAACAACATCCCCCTCAACCGCGATGAAATCACATTTGCACAAGCACTAAAAGATCGTGGATACGACACTGGCTACGCGGGCAAATGGCACCTGGACGGACCCCCGCGTCCCGGCTGGGTACACCCCGAACGCACAATGGGCTTTGACGACGCCGAATACATGTTCAATCGCGGACACTGGAAAAAAATCGAAGATACCGACATGGGCGATGTGCAGCCCACAGTGTTTAACTACAAAACCATGGGCGACGAAAAAACCTATCCAACGGACTGGCTAACCGAAAAAACCAACGAATTTATGACGCGAGATCGAGAAAACCCATTTTGTTTCATGCTCAGCATACCCGATCCCCATCCCCCATTCACCGTCCGCCCACCGTACGACACCATGTACGATCCCGCAGAAATGCCATTGCCCGACACGCGCAATGAAGAAAACCAGCCCAGTTGGGTACCCAACAGACAGGCTCCAAAAGACGAAATCCTGCGCAAACACATGGCCCAATACTGCGGCATGGTCAAAGTCATCGACGACTGCGTGGGCAGAATGCTCGATGCGCTAAGCGAAAAAGGGATCTTAGACAACACAATTATAGTCTTCACCTCTGACCACGGCGAATACCTCGGCGAACACGGATTAATGGGCAAAAATCAACTCTACGAAACGGCTTATCGCGTACCCATGTTAATCCGCTGGCCCGAGAAGATCCCGGCTGGCACGCGAATAGATCATCTGGTCGGCTCCGTCGATTTTATGCCCACCATCCTGACCCTCATGGGATATGAACCCTGCGGTCGCGAACAAGGACGGGATGCATCCGCACTCTTGCGCGGCGAAGAAACCGAATGGGACGACATCTGTTATATCCACCACGACGCCAACAGGGCTGGCGTATTCACCCCCAATTACGAACTCGCCTATGTGAAAGACCACGACGCCATCCTCTTTGATCGCCAAAACGATTCCGACCAGGTGAACAACCTGTTTAACGCCCCCGAGCATCGGGAAATGATCGCAACCATGACCGCCGACCTCGCCGCACATCACGCATCGATCAACTCGCCATCAGCAGAATGGTTGCAATCGCTGTAGGGAACACAAATGAAAATCACAGGCATAGAAACCCTGGTATGTCATGCACGCATGCGAAATTGGATCTTTGTAAAAATCCTCACCGATCAAGACGGCCTGTGGGGTTGGGGCGAAGCCACATTGGAGTGGCACACGCGATCCGTCATCGGCGCAATAGAAGACCTGTCAACCCTATTGATCGGCGAAGATCCCCGGCGCATTGAACACCTGTGGCAAATGATGTATCGCCAGCACTTCTGGCACGGCAATGGCATTGTGCGCGCCACGGCAATCAGCGGCATAGACATCGCGCTGTGGGATATTCTGGGCAAAATACACGGCGTCCCGTGCTTTGAACTCTGGGGAGGACCCGTGCGCGATTACATCCGCACCTATTGCCATCTGGGCGGGGGAAAAATGGAAGTGTTCTACGAAACCCACCCAAAAGATGCAAAGCGATTTGGCGAACTGGCTCTGCAAGCAGTAGAAGACGGATTTACAGCATTCAAATCCATGGCCGTACCGCCCACCATGTCCATCGAAGGACTAACGCCCATCCATTATGCCGAAGCCTGTGTAAGCGCGATGCGCGAATCCGCAGGACCCGAAATAGACATCATGGTTGACTGCCACGCACGCCCGTCGCCGCGCATGGGCATTCGATTTGCCCGCGCGCTTGAACCCTATGGTCTCTACTTCTTTGAAGAACCCTGCTGGCCGGAAACCATGGCGGATATCGCGGCGGTCCAAAACGCCGTCAGCACACCCATCGCAACCGGCGAACGCCTCGTCTCTCAACATCACTTTCGAGAAGTGTTTGAACTGCGCGCATGCAGCGTAATCCAGCCCGATATAACCCACTGCGGCGGATTCAGCGAAGCCCGGCGCATAGCCGCAATGGCTGAAAACTATCGCATTGCAATCGCACCGCACAACCCCCAGGGACCGGTAAGCACAGCGGCTTCCCTCGCCTTTGGTTTTGCCACGCCATCCTACATCATCTGTGAGGCAGTACACGCCGATGTCCCCTGGCGTTATGATGTCGTCTCCGAAAGTTATACAATCGAAAAAAACGGTCGCACAGTGAAACCGTGGCACACCCCCGGACTCGGAATAGAAATTGACGAATCCGAAGTCGCAAAGCATCCATTTGAACAGGAAATATTACAGCGGGTATTTTATCCCGACGGCAGCATCGGCGATTGGTAAAAGGAGGACCTATGGCATTTGATTCACGGCTGCAACGAGATATAATGGGGAGGTTTGCAACAGGAGTCACCGTCGTTACCACGCGATACAAAAACGGCGACATAACCGGCATGACAGCCAATGCCGTCATGTCATTGTCGCTAGACCCACCGCTCGTTGTGGTATCAGTCGATAAATCGGCGACCATGCACAGCGCCTTATCGGACGGACAGGGTTATGCAATCAACATCCTCACCCGAGAACAGGAACATCTATCCAATCGCTTTGCCATGCCGGGACCAAAGGACTTTTCCGACCTGACATTGCGCGAAAGCAAAACAGGGGCGCCGATTCTGGAAGGGACACTGGGATATCTCGACTGCAAGATAGTGAACATCTTGCCGGCAGGCGATCACGACATGTTTGTAGGAGAAATACTGGCGGGAGAACTGGGAGAGGGGAACCCGTTGCTCTATTATGGAGGGAAGTATCGAAGTCTGGCAGAAGAATAAGCTCAGGTATGAACATACATATCCAAAAACTGCTTTTCCCCTACTGAACTGCCAATAAGGAGAATCTCCGCTGCTCCTGGTAGCGGTTCATTGGGATCGGGATTGAGCTGCATTTCGTGGTTATCATTAAGGGCGATAACCGTACATCCCGTATTCCTGCGAATAGCTGAATTTGCAATTGTCTTTCCAACAAGAGAAGAGGGCATTTTCATTCTAAACACACTGATATCCTCACTAAACACGCTCAGGCTCTCTGCCACCATCAGGGTATCACTGCGTTTTAAGAAATTGAAAATCGCGTCCGCACCCATCGAAGCATAAGACATGACAAAATCCGCGCCCGCGCGGTGCAGAGTCGCAATATTTCTCTCCTGCGTAACGCGGCTGATAATCTGAATTTCCGGATTTAATCGCCGGCAATAAACCGTGAGATAAACATTGATATCATCGTCGTGCGTCGTAATAATAACCGTCAACGCATCCAGAATCTCGGCTCTTTTCAAAACTTCAAAATCCGCGGCATTTCCCACAATACAATTGTCGAGCCTCTGAGCCTGATTAGCATCTTTCTCCACAATCCGATAATCGATACCCTGTTCCGCAAGCGTGCGCGCAGCCTCCATGCCAACACCGCCGCCCCCAATGATGACAACGGGAGCATTTGAAACTTTGTAAATACAGAACAACTCGTTAAATCTATCCAATTGACTCTGCGTCCCCGTCATCACCAGCACAGTGTGGGGACCAATACGGGTATCGGGCAATGCCGGTTGAAAAATACCGCGTTCCCAAACGCCGACCGCCGTCAGACCCAGTTCCCTACGCAGACCAATCTCCTCAAGAGTTTGGCCCACAAGGGGTGTATGGGCAGCCGTGGTCTCGGCAATAAACAAATCGTCGTACTGACCAATCACATGCGCTGCGGTCTCCCCGCTCTGGGTGCGCCGAGCAAGAGATGCACCGAGCATTTTTTCGAGTTGAAGCACATGGTCGCATCCCGCTAATTCGAGAATATCCACGGAATCGGGGTCATCCACCTTGGCGATAATCGGCACCGTGGGATTGAGATCGCGCACAGTAAATGCTATATGGGTATTAATCGGGTCGGTATCTGTTGTCGCAACAAGAGCCGCTTGTTCAATCTGCATTTTTTTGTACGTTTCAGGATTGTCCAGATCCCCAACCACAACATTGACACCCTGATCGTAAAGTTGCTGTGCATGCGCTAAATCTGGCGTAATGAGATAGTAGGAATATTGGTAGCGATCCAGCTTGTTGATAAGCGCTTGTGCAATGGGGTCATAGTTGGTCAACAAAATATGGTCTCGCGTACTGCGGGGCAACTGACGCGGCGCGCGGGCTTCGGATTGGGCTTGAATCCACGGCGCGTAAAAAAACTGAATAAAAGTAAACGGCAGAACAATAAGCAAAAAAACCATACCAGTCAGCAAAACAATCATAGAGAATAAACGCCCCAAATCTCCCTGGAAGGTAATATCTCCAAAACCCAATGTTGACATAACCGTAAGCGTCCAATAAAAACCTGTAAACCAGCTAAACTCCTGGCCCTCTCTAAGCATGATGAAATAAAAAAGAACGCTAAAAATTGTAACAATCACAGAAACGGCCAGCAGCAATTTGAACAGCACACCGAGATTTCGCCGAGTTGTGCGCTTTCCCAATAAAAAGGCGAATTGTGGGGCAAGACCTTTGATCATATCGGTTATTCCAAAAAAAGGGGCTGGGGACTGACCGCTGGGCGAGGCATGCCTCGCCCCTACATCCACACCAACCACTAACCACTAACTAATTGTTTTTCAAAGATAGGCTATCGCAACAGTTGTGTCAATTTGGTTCTCAAAAAAGAAAGGAACCCGAAATGTCATCCAGATACAACATCCTGCTCATAATCTCAGAAGACAATGGGCAACATATCGGCTGTTATGGCGACCCTTATGCACAAACGCCCCACATAGACAAACTCGCCTCTGAAGGCGTGCGATTTGAAAACATGTATGCGACACAGGCCGTGTGCAGCCCTGGCCGGGCGAGTATCCTGACCGGATTATATCCACACCAGAATGGTCAGTTCGGATTGGCTACTCATAAGTATGCATTGTACGATGAATTTCCCAACATGCCCCGCCTGTTAAAAAACGAAGGCTACAGAACCGGGCTAATCGGCAAATTGCACATCAATCCCGAAGACGCCTTTCCCTACGACCTGCGGTGGAACCCGAAAGAATTTATCAGCTTTGCCAACCGCGACGTACGCAAAATGGCCGAAGTAGCAGGTGAATTTATGAAACCATCGGACGAGCCGTTCTTTCTACAAATCAGTTTTCCCGACGCACACCTGCCATTCCACCGCCAACAATTTGGGGTACCAGAACAACCACAGGAGGGCAAAGACGTCGAAACGCTCCCATTTGTCGGCATTGACACTCCCCGTCTCAGGGAGGAAACCGCAGACTATTACAACTGCATGTCCAGATTGGACACCGGCATAGGACTGGTCTTAGAACAACTGAACGCCCAGGGAAAAGCCGAAAACACACTCGTGATCTTTACCACCGATCACGGCGCCCAGTTTTCACGGGGAAAGACATCGATCTACGAAGGCGGATTGCGCATACCGCTAATCGTGCGATACCCCGGCATCGGCCTTAAAGGTCACACACGCGACGAATTGGTATCACAAATCGACATCTTGCCAACTATAACAGACATTTTGGGAATAGCATCCCCCGCTGTGGCAGGCGCATCCTTTGCCCCCCTATTAAAAGGACAAAAAACTGAATGGCGCACCCATCTATACGCCGAGTGGGGAAGCGGTGGCGTCGTCACGTATTTCCCACAGCGCTGCGTGCGAGACAGCCGATACAAACTCATCGCCAATCTCCTCCAGGACCGCCCAAGCCCGAGCGCACAGGGATATTCGGACAGAAATCAAAAATGGACATCCGGCGCAACACAAGAGGAAATTGCCAGCGCAGATAAGCGCATTCGGGCAGCTTATGAAGTCTATGAACAACCGCCCAAATACGAACTCTACGATCTGCAAAACGACCCATGGGAATTTGAAAACCTATCCGATAATCCGGCATACCGCGACATATTGCAGGCATTAAAAAATCGCCTTGAGACCTGGCAAAAAGAAACCAATGACGCCCTGAGACATCCTGAAAACCTGCATCGCCTCACTCAAAAACACGACGAAATTCAGGAAAGGTACTACGCGGAAAGCGTATGGGGAAGTTCTCGGGATTACGAGTGGGATTACACCGAATACCTCTATGAATGTTAAGGAGAAAACATGGCAAAAACACACCTGACCATTGAAGGCGAAAAATTTCTAATAAACGAGAAGGTGACGTATTCAGAAATCGATGGAACGAGACCCAGCGTCCAGGGCCTGCTCATGAATGCCCGATTTATCCAGGGCATTTTTGACGACGCGATGGAACCCGACCGCTTTGCGCGGTGGGGCCACAGCGAATGGGATCCCATGGTCAACACCGAACGTCTCATCGCCGCACTACCCGAATGGTACCGCTATGGACTGCGCGCATTCACAACCGGATTCCAGGGCGGAGGTCCGTGTTTCACAGTGCAAAATCACACCATCCAGAACAACCCCTTTGGCGAAGACGGCCTGAACCTCGACGCCGACTACGCCGAACGAATGGACAAACTGATCCGAGGCGCAGATGCAATTGGAATGATCGTCATCGTCAGCTTCTTTTACGGCTCGCAAACCCGCTGGTTAAAAGATGAAAAAGCCATCCGCAACGCCGTAACAACCGCCTCGCGTTTTGTAAAAGAATATCCCAACGTCATCATCGAAGTCGCAAACGAGATGAATATTGGATCTTTTGCAAACCATCCCATCATACAAGAACCCGAAGGAATGGTAACACTATTGAATCTCGCGCAAAAAGAATCGGGCGGCTTGCCCTGTGGGTGCAGTGGCGGGGGTGGATATCGCAACCGGGAAGTCGCCGAAGCCAGCGACGTCATACTCATACACGGAAACGGCTGCACGCGGCAGCGATATCACAACATGATACGAGAAGTGCAAAACTGGAACCTGGACCGCCCCATCGTGTGCAACGAAGATTCCCAGGCCATAGGACAACTCCAGGTCGCCTATAAAACGCAAACCTCGTGGGGATATTACAACAACATGACCAAACAGGAACCGCCCGCCGACTGGGAAATCACCACTGGAGAAGACACCTTTTTTGCACACCGGATGGCAGAAGGCATAGGAATCGCCACAGACCCGATTGACGACCCGTACTACCTCCAGGGTCTGGAATCCAATTGGGAATATCAGGGCCAGCGCTGGCTTCGACTGGCCAGCTTATACCCCGAAACAATCAGCTATGTCGATTTTTATCGGAATGGCAAATACTACGACACCGCGTATGACGAACCCTTTTCCCTGCACTTTCAGACCAACTGGCGGCAAGGTGGCATAGACGTACGAGAAGATGACCGGGAATGGAAAGCCGTTATCCACTGCGGTGACGGTCAGGTAATCGAAAAAACGGTTCAATGTTAATCGCTCAAAAACTCATCCAGCGCATTCACCGCCTCGTCAATATGTTCTTTCTCAATCACCAGCGGCGGCAAAAAGCGCACCACATCTGGCCCTGCGACACATACTAAAATATCGTTATTTTCCCGAATCGCATTCATCGCATCTGCCGCTGGTATCTCTTTCAGCACGGCGCCCGCGATCAACCCGCTACCGCGAATCTCCGTCACCTTATCCGCGTGTTTGTCTTTCAGTGCATTCAGCTTCCCAAACAGATACGCACTCTTCTCTTCTATACCCGCAATAAATGCGGGATCCGACAGCGTTCTAAACACCTCAATCGCCACCGCACACGACACGGGATGCGCCCCAAAAGTCGCGGCGTGATCCCCCGGCTCCACGGCATCGGCCACATCCTGCGTCACAAGCGTCGCCCCAATCGGCAAACCACCAGCCAAGGGTTTCGCAAGCGTCATAATATCTGGCGCCACGCCGTACTGCTCATAGCAAAACAGCGAACCAGCCCGCCCCAAACCGCACTGAATCTCATCGAAAATCAACAACATCTTCATCTCATCGCACAGGGCGCGCACACCCTCCAAAAAACCCGGATCTGCCGAATGAATACCCCCTTCTGCCTGTAGCGGCTCCAACAGCACAGCCACTGTCTGACCATCTGCCAGCTTTTCTACCGACTCCAGATCGTTCAAATCGGCAAATTCAATACCCGGCAGCATCGGTCCAAAACCCTGGTGATATTTGGGCTGACCCGTGGCAGAAATCCCCCCATAGGTTCGTCCGTGAAAAGAATTATTCATCGCAATAATTTTATTCTTCGGCGCATCTTCGAAATTCTTATACCCCCACTTGCGCGCAAACTTCAGCGCAGCCTCGATGGACTCCGTTCCGCTATTGCAGAAAAACACGCGATCGGCAAACGAATGCTCGCACAGCAACTGCGCCAACTGAGGCGCCGGAATCGTGTGATACAAATTTGAAACATGGATCAACTTGCCCAACTGCGCGTTGGCAGCCTCTTGAATCGTCGAATTATTATATCCCAGAGCATTGACAGACAGGCCACTTACAAAATCGAGATAGTGCTTGCCGTCCGTATCCACAATATGGACCCCATCGCCCTTTTCCAGCACAAACTCGGGCCGTCCATAGGTCTGCAAGATGTACTTCTGTTCTAAGTCAATAACTTCTCGAGTCGTCATGCTAAATCCTTATGGTTAAAAATTTACTGCACAATTTGCGTTCCAATACCCTCGCGGGTAAAAATCTCCAGCAAAAGCGCGTGCGGAACACTGCCATCAATAATATGCGTCTTGTGAACACCGCCCTTCACAGAACGTTCACACGCGCGCAACTTGGGAATCATCCCCCCGCTGGCAATACCTCTCTCAATCAGCATCTCCACATCATTGACATGCAATGTTGAAATCTGGGAATCCGGATCATCTGGAAACCGTCGGATACCATTCACATCCGTCAAAAACACCAGCTTCTCCGCCTGCAGTGCTCGCGCAATCTCGCCAGCTGCCGTATCGGCATTCACATTATAACTCTCGCCCTCTGGTCCCAATCCAACAGGCGAAATAACGGGAATCATGCCTTCTTCACAGGCCAGACGGACGGGTTCGGGATCAATTCGGGCGACATCGCCAACATAGCCGATATCGACCCTCTTGGTCTCCCCATCTTCCTCCTCTACCGTCGCAAAATGCTTTGTCACATACATCACGCCAGCGTCTTTTGCCGACATACTGCGCGCCCGTCCATCGAGTATCTCCAAACCATCGACAATGCGCCGGTTCACCTCGCCAAACAACGTATCTTCCACCACCTGCATCGACGCCTTATCGGTCACCCGCAAGCCATTGACCCATTCCGATTCAATACCCGACTCCTCCAGACGCCTGCTAATATCCTTCCCCCCTCCGTGAACAACCACGGGACGCATACCCACAGTCTCCATAAACACCAGATCGGCCATGATCGTGGGGGAACCGCCCTCTTCGGGCTGTGTGCTACCGCCGTATTTCACCACAATAATTTTGTCGCGAAACTCGCGAATATACGGAAATGCCTCAATTAAAATCGCAGCCTTTTCAATAATCTTGTAATCCATTTAACTCTCCAACGTGCGATACCAGTAGCGATAAACCTCGCAAAATCCCATAGATTCATATATATGACGCGCGGGTGAGTTATCTTCCTCAACTTGCAAATAAGCCATATTTGCGCCCGCCTTGCGAACGCGTTCCAAAAGCGTCCAGGTCAACAAACGACCGAATCCGCGATTGCGTTTCTCTACATCAGTCACCAGACCAAACAAACCCGCCATTTTACCCTCGTGAATGGCGAATCCACCTGCAACTGGCGCATTGCCGTCCATCAACAAAACAAACCGCGCGGGCACAGCCAGATTGTCGAGAATATTCTTAAAAGCACCAATCTCATAATCCGACAGATCTTTCAATTGTGCATAAATATCAAACCACGCCTTTTCTGGTCGCGCCCACACTTTGACCGATCCAGTCTCGGGAATCACGACTTGATAAAGATCCAGGGATGCTACAACTGTCATCGCTTCAAACGCATAACCCCGCGCAGCAAGCATTGCATCGAGTTGAGGCGGCTGATTTAATGGCGTCATCTTAAACACAGGACGCAAACCACGCGCGCGATATAGACCCTCGCACACCGCGATTTTTGTTTCGGAATCGGCGTGACCCGGGTAAATTGGACTGACCGAATTTGCCCGGCGCGTATATCCATTAGCCAATCGAATTACCCACCCATCGCAGAGCACTTGCTGCATTGGCGGGCAAGCGTTTAAGCATCTTTCTTCTATATCTCGGATCACATCGATCATGCGGGCTCACCCCGTCTCAATCCCATAAAGACGCGGCAGAGCCTGCATCAAATTCATATTTTCCACAGCCTGGGTCGCTGCGCCTTTTTGCAAATTGTCTTCCAGAGCATTGATATAAGCAAAACCGTCATCAACGCCCAACTTGATAATCAGTTTATGCGTATCCACCACATCGCGCGTACCCCACCAATGCGCGTCGGAATCTTCAACCACCTGCACCAGATCGTCAGCGCCATAAGCACCTGAAATCGCCTCGCGCAACTGCGCAGCGGCATCTTCATTCGCCAGCGTCTTCAACTCATCAGCCAATTCAACTCGAATATTTGCATTAATACCCGCAAAGACCGACCGCAGCACAACAGGCGTAAAATTCACTTCAAAACCCGAATACAAAACCATTTCGGGCACGTGTTTGTGTCGCTTGCCATAGCTATACGCAATCTCATTTGACACATCCTCCACCTCAGCTCGCGCACCCGAATTACCCGAAGTCGCCACAATCGTCGCTTCCCCCTGCACGAGAGATTTGAGAGGATACAAAGACAAAATAACACTCGTGGGATAACACCCCGGATTGCCCACCAGACGCGCCACAGCAATCTCTTTGGCAAACAAAGCCGGCATGCCGTAAACCGCCTCTTTGAGCAACTCCGGCGCCGTATGCACCAGACCATAACCCCTTTCAAACGCCTCTCTCGGCAACCGAAAAGCACCGCTCATATCGATCACCTTCACACCTGCGGCCAGTGCCTCGGGTGCAAACTTCATCGACTCGGGATCCTTCGTCGCCAAAAATACCACATCGCAATCGGTCAAATTGCCTTCCCGACGCCTCGAATTTTGTCGAAACGCGATATCTGCCCGATCGTGGTGTTTCAACACCTTTTGGATCTCCTGTCCTACCATCCCCGTATCGCCGTAAATGCCTATTTTGATCACCGTCAGGTCCTTCCTGTATTCCCTATCTGCCCCTGAATATCGCGCTCGAGATTCATCCGCGCTTCGGGAGACCGACACAAAATAAAAATCGTATTCTCACCAGCAAGAGTACCCACAACCTCGGGCCACGACATCTGATCAATGGACTCACAAACCCCCTGCGCGTGCCCCGTTATCGTCTTGACAACCAGCGTATGATCAACACCATCCACACCCACGACAAAATCCTGCAATTCGCGCCGAAGCAAATTTTCGCCCTGTAAAACCAGCCGATCTGTCCCGATAAACGCACCGGGAACCTGATAGCGAAACCCCCCTTCGCCATCGGGCACTTTAACCACGCCCAACTCCTTAATATCTTTGGACAACGTCGATTGCGTAGTCGAAATCCCAACATCCATCAACGCGGTGCTGAGTTCCTCTTGCCGAGCAATAGGCTGATGTGCAATCAGCTCTAAAATTTTTTGCTGGCGTTCTTGTTTCGCGCTCATAGGACTATAAAAATACGTGAAAACTCGTCCAAGTCAAGAATAAAAATTCAAAAAAATGAATTTTTATTCCCTTTTCGCGTACTTATCCAACCACTCTGACATCTCCCACAAAACGTGCATAACCGACTCTCGCGCCCGATAGCCGTGGCTCTCATGCGGCAACATCACCAATCGACAAACAGCGCCGTGCCCCTTGAGCGCATTGTAAAATCGCTCGCTCTGCATGGGAAACGTACCCGAATTATTATCTACCTCACCGTGAACAAGCAGCAAAGGCGCACTAATTTTGGGAACATGATAAAAAGGAGACATCGCCCCATAAACATCTGCTGCCTGCCAGAACGTGCGCTCTTCTGCCTGAAAACCAAAAGGCGTCAACGTGCGATTATACGCGCCACTGCGCGCAATACCACAGCAAAACAAATCGGTATGCGCCAGCAAATTCGCCGTCATAAACCCACCGTAAGAATGCCCCCCCACCGCCACTTTTTTGGGATCCGCCACGCCAAGACGCACCAGCTCATCAACCGCAGCCCTTGCACTATCGGCAAGCTGCTCGACATACGTATCATTCGCCTCGCGATCTCCCTCCCCCACAATCGGCATCGCCGGACCGTCCAGCACAGCATAACCACGCGCCAAAAAAGGCAATGCCCCGTGTGAACTGATACGCACAAAACGAAAAGGAGAATCCTTCACCTGACCCGCGGCATCTGCACTCTTAAATTCGCGGGGATAAGCCCACATCAGCACAGGCAACGGACCATCGCCTCTTTTATATCCAGGCGGCAAATACAACGTCCCATTCAACTGCACCCCATCTTTGCGCTGGTACTGAATCAACGACTTCTCCACCGCCTTCAACTGCGGCATCGGATGAACAAAATGCGTGAGCTGCCGCATATCATTGCGCTGCAAATCTCGCACATAATAATTGGTCGGCTCATCGACACTCTCCCGGCTCATCAACACCGTATTGGCATCTACCATCGTCGTTGGCCGCTCGTAAAACGGCGCCTGAGAATGCATGAGGCGTTCCGCCTGACCCGTCTCCAGATCATAGCGATCCAAAAACGGGCGATCGCCTTTGGGCGACGCCCCATCACCTGCAAAAAACAGATGGCGTTGCGACGCATCCGTCATCAACACAGACCGACCATTGGGCAACCGCGTAAACATGGGCACGCCCGGCGCGCCATAGCGATCTTCCCACGACCGATCAAACAACACCTGCGGTTCAAAATCCGAATCATCCGGACGAATGCGCCACGTACGCACGCGCCGCGTCTTCCACCAGCGCTCTGAAACCAACGCGAGATCACCCGTCCCCCACGAACACCCACCATAGCGCATCGCCAGCGACATAAGCGCGCGCCCATCACCCTCATAAGGCGCGTCGAGCGCATAGACAACATCGCGCACCGCCACATCCACCTCGGGATCGCCGCCATCCTGTGCCACAACCCACGTCACAGTCGCAGGCGCGTCTGCGCGCCAGCCAAACGAACGCGCACCTTCGATCACGGCATCATAAGCAATCGGAACAGACTCGGCCAATGGCAAATCCACCAGTTCGCGCACCTCGCGCCCGTCCATATCCCAAATCGCCACCTTTGTCGGAAAACGATACGAAGGCACCAGATACGAAAACGGTCGGTGATAAGTCAACACCATCACATAGCGACCATCTGGCGACGGATCTGCGCGACAGATCAGCCCGGGCGACCCCAGGGGTCTCACATCGCCATTCAGGCGCACAAGTGCAACCTGCGAAGTAGCATAATATTCAAATAGCAACTCATCGTGTGCATTCTTCAACAAATCTTGATACGTGCGCGATGGTGCTGCCCGTTCCTCCACATTTTCCTGAATCACCGGACCTTTGGGCACGCGGGGCACCTCGGGGGGCTCACCCCGACCATTACACACCGCGCGCACCAACAGCCCCGAACTATCCGGCAACCAGACCATAGCCCCGCCAAACACCTGATTCAATTTCACATCGCCAACCGGATGCGCCCTGCCCGTCTCCGCATTCCCGACCCATAGATCAATCCCATTATTCCCCGTCACCGAAAAAGCAAAATACTGCCCATCCGGCGCCCAATACGCCCGCCCAATTCTCGCCTCCTTCGGCAACCCAGTCACAGGCATCTCGCGACCATCGGCAACCCACTTGAGCGTCAGCCCATTGTAAAACCCCACGCGACTTTGCCCATTGACATCCGGATCCAGGCGCAAACCCGCCAGCCGCAACTCGGACTGAGACACCTCTTCAATAGACGGTGCGCCCGGACGGTGCATCAACAGCAGCACTGTCCTCGTCGGATCAATACTAAACGAAGGTGTCAAAGGCGCGTCAACAATCGCGGCGAGTTCATCCGGCGGCATCTCATAAGACATGATTTTTTATCCTTTTTAGTTTGAATTGACCAAACCACGTAGTAATTGCTTTAGCCCTGGGAGTGTGTCAAATTCACAGGGCTTATTTCTGCAAGTTCGTCTTTCAAAGATTGCTCTACACGCCACAAATCACAAGCTTGTTGCAGGCGCAACCAGAGTCCAGGACCGTTGCCGACGAGTTTTCCTATTCTAAGTGCCATTTCTGTTGTAATTGGATGCGTACAGGCCAGAACGCGATGCAATTGTTGACGCGAAACACCAAGTCGTCGAGCAGCTTCGCTAACCGATAACGCAAGCAATGGCAATACATCTTCGCGCAGAATCTCACCCGGATGAACAGGGGCGCGCTTCAACGGACGTTTGACAGAATATTCAGCCATTGTCACCTCAATGATATTGCTCAAGATTGACCCTGAGTGCATCACCATCTTGCCATTGTGACCGTGTTCAAAAAGCTCGACAAGACCTTTATGCTTAAAGCTTATGATCATTTATAGAAATGTAACATACTTTGTTACACTTTCAACAATTATTAATACCTTTCGCGTCGGCTTAAGTTTTAATGATTGTTCAATCAATACCTTTTTCAAGGCTGCGAGACTTTTGGCCCTTCTCGCAATATTCGCACGCCCAGTTGTGGACTGCGCGAGGCAGTAGCGGCAGGGACAAACCCTATAGAGCTTGCGTCCCCCGCTGACGTATCATAACTGCCGCCTTTTATATAACGTATTGGATTTATTCGAGACCCTCGTCCACTCTGTGTCCACTCCCACACATTGCCATATATATCATAAAATCCCCAGGGATTGGGCAATTTAGTACCCACGATTTGCGCGCTATCCACGTTCTTGCCCCACCAGGCGTAGTAACTCAGAGAATCAGAGCTACTGCCAAAGAACCAGGTGGTTGCTGTGCCTGCTCGACTGGCATATTCCCATTCCATTGAGGTTGGTAACCGGTATATGCCGTCATTTTGAAGGGCTGTCAGCTTGTTCGCGAAATCTCGTGCATCAACCCAGGAAATATTGTAGGCAGGATAAACCGGTTCCGTGAAGCCAGTGCCCTCTCTTTGGGGCCAATGTGAGGTGTGCATCACTTGCTCCCACTGTTGCTGCGTGAGTTCATATTTCCCAAGGTAATAGCCTTCGCCAAGTGTGCCTGGTTCAACCCATATAAAAGCCATTCTTACCCCACCCGGCAGGTCAATGATCAGGTCACTTGTCCTCGGTTTGGAGATGGGTTCTGGCTCTGGTTCTATTTCTGGACCAGTACTTTTATTCCCACAACTCAGGATGCAAAACGCAAGCAGAATATACCAAAAGCACCTCATGGCAACCTCCGCTATTTAGCGGCTTGTCACATCGGTTTTCAATCCATTGACCAAGCCGCTAAATACGCTCCTCAGGTCTTCTATCCACAACATTCATAGCGTGAGATGTCCTTATAAGGACGACTCAAACGCGGCAGATTTACTTCAAGATCAACATCTTGCGCGTGTTCGTAAATTTACCTGCGGTGATCTGGTAAAAATAGACCCCGCTGGACACCGAACGCCCGAAGTCGTCCTTACTGTTCCACACCACGCGATAGCGGCCTGCGGGTTGGAACGCATTGACCAGCGTGCGAATCTCCTGACCCAACACATTGTAGATCACAAGTTTGACCTGTTCACTTTGGGGTAGAGCATAGGAGATAATGGTTTCTGGATTGAAGGGATTTGGCGCATTCTGAGATAACGAAAATACCAGAGGCGTATCTTCTGTTTTCAAGACAGTGGGTTTTGTGCTACTCTCACCACCACTGGACACAGACGTATATTCCGTAGTCCCACCATATCTCCCCATGTTGATCGTTGAATTATCAGCTTCTGTCATGCTCGGATCACCCGCGTTGATTAAAGGTGAACTTGCCTGCAGGTGATAATCGTTCTCTTCGGATGTATCGGATGCATGCGCGACAAATTTTGGATCAACAGAAACGTTGCCCGTACTCCCAACGGTCGGCATGGCGGTATATACACCCTGAAAATCAGCCT